>JACMQP010000017.1 GCA_014376915.1 Ramlibacter sp. | reverse complement strand
GCACAAGAGCCTGCCGGCGCGCATCGGAGCCGGGGACGGCCACCACAACCGCCGTCTTGATCGACGTCTTGCGCACAGCCGCACCCAGGTCCTTGAGCGCGCAAAGCACCGGCAAGCCCTGCAACGAGCGGCCGACTTCGGAGGCAACCGGCGAGACGATGCCCGTCAGCGCCCATTCCCGGGAACCGCGCAACGCACCGATCGATGCCGAGACGTCCTCGATGGAGCCGATCACAAGCAGTGGCTTGCCAGCCCCGACGGCGTGGCTGCGATCGCCCCAGCTGCGCCACGCTGCGCGCACCGCGCCCAGCACCAGCAACACAAGCAACGGGTGCAGCAGCAGCACGGACCGGGGAAACCCGGGCAACCGCAGCATCAGCACGGACGCCGTGGTCACAACGGCGCCCACGACGCTGCCGGCGAAGAGCCGGTTCAGGTCGACGATGCTGGTATAGCGCCAGATCTGCCGGTAGACCCGGAACGCCGCCAGGCTGACGCCGTAGGACAACAAGGCACACGGCAGGGTCACCACCAGCAACTGCGCGAATTCGTCCGGGATATCGAGGTTGAAACGGAACCAGAATGCCAGCACCCAGGCGGCTGCGACCAGCAGCAGATCGAGGACGGGAAGGATGGTGGCGCGAGAAAGCATCAGGGAATTCTTGTCCGTCCGGATCGGTCCCCGGGGGCGCCAGGACCAGCGGACCGTTTGCGGCCCGGTCCTTGATAATACTTGTGCGCAGCGCATCCCGGGCTGCACCAGCCAACATCATGACAGACAAATCCATCCTCATCACCGGCGGCACTGGCTCCTTCGGCAGGGCGTTCGTCAGGACCGTGCTGGCCCGCAACCCGGATATCCGCAGGCTGGTGATCTACTCGCGCGACGAGTTGAAGCAGTACGAGATGGCGCAGCTGTTCCCCGAGAAGCGCTATCCGGGCTTGCGTTACTTCATCGGCGACATCCGGGACGAGGCGAGATTGCAACGCGCGCTGGAAGGAATCGACATCGTCGTCCACGCCGCAGCGCTCAAGCAGGTGCCCGCCGCCGAATACAACCCCTTCGAGTTCATCAAAACCAACGTGCTCGGCGCGCAGAACCTGATCGAGGCCTGTTTGAACAAGGGCGTCCAGCGCGTGGTGGCCCTGTCGACCGACAAGGCGGCCGCGCCGATCAACCTGTACGGTGCTACCAAGCTGTGTTCGGACAAGTTGTTCATCGCGGCCAACAACATCATCGGCGACCGCGATCTGCGGTTCAGCGTGGTCAGGTACGGCAACGTGATGGGCAGCCGCGGCTCGGTGCTCCCGTTTTTCCTGGAACGCCGCAGGAGCGGCGTGCTTCCGATCACCGATCCGCGCATGACCCGCTTCAACATCTCCCTTCAGGAAGGGGTGGACATGGTGCTGTGGGCGATCGAAAACGCCTGGGGCGGCGAAGTGCTGGTGCCGAAGATCCCGTCGTACCGCATCACCGACGTCGCCACGGCCGTGGCACCCGAATGCAGGCAGGAAACGATCGGCATCCGGCCCGGCGAAAAGATCCACGAGGAAATGATCACCGCCAGCGACAGCCTGAACACGGTCGACCTGGGCCCCTACTACGCCATCTTGCCCGCTGGCGGCCAGTTCACCGTGCCGGAATTCTGCGCACGGACGGGCGCAGTTCCGGTCGACCCGGGCTTCTCCTACGACAGTGGAACCAACCCGGACTTCCTCTCGGTCGACCAGTTGCGAGCGCTGGTCGCCCAGTACCAGGCCGCGCCGACGGTCGAGTGAGCACTGCTCCCGCCATGGAATTCATCCCCTACAGCTGCCAGAACATCGACGCGGAAGACATCGCGGCGGTGGCTTCGGTGCTGTCGTCGGAATACCTCACCCAGGGACCCGCAGTACCGGCATTCGAGCAGGCATTCGCCGCCCGCCACAAGGCGCAGCACGCTGTCGCCGTCTGCAACGCAACCGCCGCCCTTCACATCGCCTGCCTGGCGCTGGACGTCGGGCCGGGCTCCCGCGTGTGGACCTCGCCCAACAGCTTTCTGGCGTCAGCCAACTGCGCCCTGTATTGCGGCGCCAGCATCGGCTTCGTCGACATCGACCCGCGCACCAGGAACATGTCTGTCGCGGACCTGCAGCAGCGGCTGGAGGCGGCGAGCCGCAGCAACAGCCTGCCGCAAGTCGTCATCCCGGTCGATTTCGGGGGCTTGCCCTGCGACCTGCGCGAGATGCGGGCGCTGGCCGACCGTTTTGGTTTCCGCCTGATCGAGGACGCGTCGCACGCCACCGGCGCAAGCTACCTTGGACAACCGGTCGGCAGCGGCTTCGCCGATCTGAGCGTGTTCAGCTTCCATGCCGTCAAGGTCATCACCACCGGCGAGGGCGGCCTGGTCACCACGCAGGAGGCCGCGCTCGCAAGAAAGCTGCAGCTGCTGCGCTCGCACGGGATGACTCGCGAACCATCGGAGATGGAGCATCCCGCCGAGGGCGGCTGGTACTACGAGCAGCAATTGCTTGGCCTGAACTACCGGCTGACCGACATGCAGGCCGCCCTCGGCACTTCGCAGCTCAAGCGGCTGGATGCAATGCAGGCGCGCCGTGCGGAACTCGCCGCGCAGTACGGGGAATTGCTCGGGGGCTTGCCCCTGATCCTGCCCGCGGTCTTGCCCGACCGCACTTCGGCCTGGCATCTCTATGCGGTGGAAATCGATGCGGGCCGCACCGGCCGCCAACGCGCGGAAGTGTTCCAGCGGCTGCGCAACGCGAACATCGGCGCCAACGTCCACTACATCCCGATCCACACGCAGCCGTATTACCAACGCCTTGGTTTCCGGCCCGGCGACTTCCCTGCTGCCGAGGCCTATTACGCGCAGGCCATCTCGCTGCCGCTTTTTCCGGCCCTGACGTTCGCGCAGCAGCAACGGGTGGCCGGCGTGCTGCGCGAGGCGCTCGCATGAATGCGGGCGTCGCCACGCTGGCCGTCATTCCTGCCCGCGGCGGCAGCAAGCGCATCCCGCGCAAGAACATCAAGCTGTTCGCGGGCAAACCGATGCTCTCGTACGCGATCGACGCCGCCCGCGCCAGCGGGCTGTTCGAGCATGTCGTCGTCTCCACCGACGACCAGGAGATCGCGGAGCTGGCACGCGCCGCTGGCGCCACGGTGCCCTTCATGCGCCCGCCCGAACTGTCCGACGACCTGACGCCGACGGTGCCAGTGGTTGCCCACGCCATCCGCGAATGCGGCGCCCGCGGCATGGCCGCAGACATCGTTTGCTGCATCTATCCAGGCGTGCCGCTGCTGGACGTCGCCGACCTCCAGCAGGCGTGCGAACTGCTCCAAAGCACCGGCAGCTCCTACGTGTTTCCGGTGACGTCCTTTCCATCTGCCGTCCAGCGGGCGCTTCGGCGCGACAGCAACGGCAGCACCCGGCCCCTGTATCCCGAGTTCGCCAGCACCCGCACCCAGGACCTGGAACCGGCGTACTACGATGCCGGCCAGTTCTATTGCGGCCCGGCTGGCTCGTGGCTGGAAGGCCTGAACATCCACCAGAACGGCCGCACCATCGTCCTGCCGGAGTGGCGGGTGGTGGACATCGACACGCCGGCCGACTGGCAGCGGGCCGAGGCGCTGTACCAAGCGCTGGCCGGGGGTCGATCGTGAAAGTCCTGTTCCGGGTGGATGCATCCGCTGATGTCGGCAGCGGGCACCTGGTGCGTTGCCTGGCACTGGCGCAGGAACTTCGGCGGCACGGGACGACGTGCCGCTTTGTCGGCCGCGAATTGCCAGACCACCTGGCCGCATCGGTGCGCGGCCAGGGCCATGAACTGCAATCGCTGGGCGCCACGGCGGGCGGACCCGCCGAGGCCGTGTGGCCGCTGTCGGCGCAGCTGGATGACGCAAGCGCCGTCTGCGCGATCGACAGCGATGGTTGGGACTGGCTGGTGGTGGATCACTATGGGCTGGGCGCCGACTGGGAGCGGGCGGCGCGACCAGCCGCGCGCCGCCTGCTGGCGATCGACGACCTCGGCCGCGCCCATGCCTGCGACGGCCTGCTCGACGTCAACGAGCAGCCGGAAGCGCAGGCTCAGTACTGCGACTTGCTGGAACGCGGGACGACCTGCCTGCTCGGCCCGCACTACGCGCTGCTCAGGCCCGAATTTCTCGCCGCCCGGAACGGGCTTGTCCCCAGGGATGGCCCGGTGCGGCGGGTGCTGGTGTTCATGGGCGGGATGGACAGCGTGAACGCGACCGAGCCGGTGCTGGAGGCGATTGCGCTGGTCGACCGCACGCTGGACGTGGACGTCGTGATCGGGCCCTCGCATCCGGCACGCGCGCGGATTGAAGTGCTGGCCCGCGAATGGCCCAGCCTGCGCTGCCTCATCCAGAACAGCGACATGGCACAGTTGTGCGTTGCGGCGGATTTGGCTGTCGGGGCCGGTGGCGGCGCAACCTGGGAACGCTGCGCGCTCGGGTTGCCGACCCTGGCGCTCAGTCTGGCACCGAACCAGCGCGCGGTCCTGGAACGGTCCGCCCGCCGTGGACAGGTCGCTGCGCCCGCCGGCCTGGCGCTGGATGCGCAGTCGATTGCGTTGCATCTGCGCGCTCTGATTGCCAATCCGGCGCTCCGCCACCATCTGTCCAGCAACGCAATGGCCGCAGTTGACGCGCGGGGCGCATTGCGGGTCGCGTCGTTCATGCAGTACGCGGGCATAAGTGTGCGGCCGGCGCTTGCCGACGACAACGAAGCGCTGCTGGCCTGGCGCAACCAGCCGGAAATCCGCACCGCTTCCCGGGACCCCAAGGAAATCAGCCGCGCGGACCACGACCACTGGTTGGCCAGCCTGCTGGCCTCAACGCAGCGTCAGCTCCTGATCGGCGAGCTGGATGACAAACCGGTCGGGGTGGTCCGCTTCGACACCGATGGCAGCACCGCCGAAGTGTCGATCTACCGCGTCCAGTCGGCATCCACGGTGGGCGCCGGGCCGGGTTTGTTACGGGCCGCCGAAGCGTGGCTGCGCGAGCACCGGCCTGATGTCCGCCTGCTGCGGGCCGAAGTGCTGCGCGACAATCTTCCCTCCCACCGCCTGTTCCTGGACGCCGGCTATTCCAGGGATTCCACCCGCTACCTCAAGGAGCTGTGAGCATGGGCCAGGACCCGATCCAGATTGCGCATCGCACGGTGGGCCGCGGACATGAACCGTTCGTGATTGCCGAAATGTCCGGCAATCACAACCAGTCGCTGGACCGCGCGCTCGCCATCGTCGAAGCTGCAGCGCGCGCCGGCGCCCACGCGCTCAAGCTGCAGACCTACACGGCCGACACCATGACGATCGTCTGCGACCGGCCGGAGTTCCGCATCGAGGATCCCGACAGCCTGTGGCACGGCGAAACTCTGCACCACCTCTACCACCAAGCGCACACGCCCTGGGACTGGCACCAGCCCCTGTTTGCCCGCGCGCGCGCGCTTGGCATGATCCCCTTCAGCACTCCGTTCGACGAATCGGCGGTGGCCTTCCTGGAGCAGCTCGACGTGGCCTGCTACAAGATCGCATCGTTCGAGAACACCGACCTGCCACTGATCCGACGCGTTGCCGCCACCGGCAAGCCGCTGATCATCTCCACCGGCATGGCGTCGCTGGCGGAACTGGCGGAGATGGTCAAGACAGCGCGCGCCGCGGGTTGCCGCCAGCTGGTTCTCCTCAAGTGCACCAGCAACTACCCCGCAACTCCGCGCGACAGCAATCTGCGGACGATCCCGCACCTGCAGCAGCTGTTCGATTGCCAGATCGGCCTGTCCGACCACACCATGGGTGTCGGTGTCGCCGTCGCCAGCGTGGCACTCGGGGCGACCGTCATCGAAAAGCACTTCACACTCAGCCGGGCGGAAGGCGGGGTGGACAGCGCCTTTTCGCTGGAGCCGGCCGAAATGCAGCAACTGGTGATCGAAACCACGCGGGCCTGGCAGGGCTTGGGCAGCATCAGTTACGGGGCGACAGCGTCCGAACTGAAATCGCTGCAATTCCGCCGCTCCCTGTACATCGTGCAGGACATCAAGGCCGGCGCAACCCTGACGCCGCTCAACACGCGCGCCATCCGGCCCGGCATGGGATTGCCGGTGCGGCACATCGACGAAGTCATGGGCAAGCGGGTGACGGCGGACGTGGCACGTGGCACGCCGCTGTCCTGGGACCTGTTTCGATAACACCAGCATGACCGCAGCGGCGCCCCTTCGAGTCCTGGTGGTCGGTTGCGGCAGCATCGCCGGTGGCTTCGACGAAACCCGCGCTGCCGGCAGCTGGCCGCTGACCCACGCCGGCGCCTACGCGCGCCACGGCGGCTTCCGGCTGGCTGCGTGCGTCGAGCCGGATGCTGTGCGACGCCAGGCGTTCATGGCCCGCTGGTCGGTAGACCAGGGGTATCCCGACCTCTGCGTAATCGATTCCGGAGCAGCCTTCGACGTCGTCAGCATCTGCTCGCCCACGGGCCTGCATGCCGCGCACCTGGCGCACGTGTTGCGCCTGCGGCCGCAGCTGGTGTTCTGCGAAAAGCCGGTGACACCGTCCGCCTCGGCGACCCTCGAATGGATAGAAGCCTTCGAGGCGGCAGGAATCGCATTCGCTGTCAATCACACGCGCCGCTGGGCGCCGGACCTGGTACGGCTCAAGGGCGAACTCGCAGCGGGCCGGTTTGGCGCCGTGCGTTCGGTGGTGGGCCACTACAACAAGGGCATCCTCAACAACGGCAGCCACATGATCGACCTGTGCCGTGACCTGTTCGGCCCGCTGCGGCCGCTCTGGGCTGGCAGCGCGGTGGCGGATTTCTGGCCGGACGATCCGACCATCGCGGCGATGCTGGCAACGCAGGCGGGCGTACCGGTCGTGCTCGTGCCTGCCCACGCGGCCGACTACGCCCTGTTCGAGCTCGAGATCGTCACCGAGCGCGGCATGCTGGTGATGGAACAGGCGGGCCTGGCCTGGCGCTGGCGCGAAGCCGCGCCCAGCCGGCAGTTCGCGGGCTACCGCAGCCTCGCCGACGACATCCGCACCGCGGGCGAATACGAACAGGCGATGACTGCCGCGGCGGCGAACATCCACGACGCCCTTGCTCACGGGACCGTGCTGGCCAGCACCGGCCGCACAGCCTGCGAAGCACAGCAGCTGTGCGAGACAATCAGGCAAATGAGCAAAGGACCAAGATCTTGACCACGACGCGGCTGGCATTGCATGGCGGCGAGCCCGTGATGCGCGGGCCACTGCAGCCTTTCCACAGCGTGGGCGAAGAGGAAGCAGCCGCCGCAGCCGACGTGGTGCGCGGGGGCGTGCTCTCGGCCTACATCGGCGCCAGAGGCGAAGGGTTCATGGGTGGACCCCGGGTCCAGGCATTCGAGCGCCAGGCTGCAGACTACTTCGGCGTGGGCCACGCGATCGCCGTGAATTCCTGGACCTCCGGCCTGATCGCGGCGGTCGCTGCACTCGGACTCGAGCCCGGCGACGAGGTGATCACAACGCCCTGGACCATGGCTGCGACGGCAACCGCCATCCTGCACTGCAACGCGCTGCCGGTGTTCGCGGACATCGATCCGCGCAGTTTCAACCTCGATCCGGCCAGTGTCGAGACGCTGGTGACGAACCGCACTCGCGCCATCATGGTCGCTGACATCTTCGGCCAGGCAGCCGAGATGCCGGCGCTGCGGCGCGTGGCGCAACGCCATGGGCTGAAATTGCTCAGCGACACTGCGCAATCGCCCGGAGCCCGCGAAGGCGACCGTTACGCCGGCCTGCAAGCCGATATCGGCGGCTACAGCCTCAACTACCACAAGCACATCCACTGCGGCGAAGGCGGCATCCTGGTGACCGACGACGATCGCCTGGCCAGCCGGTTGCGGATGATCCGCAACCATGCGGAAGCGGTGATCGACAGCTCCAGTCCGGCCGACCTGGCGGGCATGCTGGGCTTCAATTTCCGCATGGGGGAGATTGAAGCCGCGATCGCGTCCGTTCAGCTGGGCAAACTTGCCGCCCGGGTCGCGGACCGGCAGCGGGTCGCCGCGCAGCTCAATGACGGGTTGGCCGGGTTGGTTGGTCTGAAGACGCCCTTCGTGGCGGCCGGAAATTCCCACGTGTACTACGTCTACGGCATGGTGCTGGACACCGCCGTGCTCGGCGTTGACCGCCAGCGCATCGTCGCCGCGCTACAGGCGGAAGGTGTGCCGGGCCTGATGCGCGGCTACCAGAACATCCACCTGCTGCCGCTGTTCCAGCACAAGATCGCTTACGGCACCCAGGGCTTTCCGTGGACTTCGCCGCCCGCCTCGCGCGCCATCGATTACTCGCGCGGCATCTGCCCGGTCGCCGAGGAACTGCACGAGCGCAGTTTCCTGGGCATCAGCCTGTGCATGAACCAGTACCCGCCGGGGGACGTGGACCTGGTGGTGCAGGCCTTTGCGAAGGTGTGGTTGCACCTCGACGCGTTGCGCGGCAAGCAACCATGACGCAGCGCCCGTCATGAAATCAGAGAGCCTGCAGTTCAGCGAAACCACGGAATACCCGGCCTGGGATGCAGGCGTGGAACTGTCGCCGCAAGGAACGGTCTTTTCGCGGTCGGCGTTCCTGCGGTCCCTGAACGCCCCGTTCAAACTGTTCACTGTCAGCAACGCCCACCAGACGGTCGCTCTGGTCAGCGTGGTCGAAGACAGTGACGGCAATGCGGTGCGCTATCCCTACACGCCCTACCAGGGCATCCTGTTCCTGCAGCCGCGGCATGCCCTGCCGCGGCAACGCATCCTCGACGAGTTCCGCATCACTGCATTCGTGGTCGACCGGCTGGCCGAGCGCTATCGCAGCATCGACATGGCCATGTGCTGGACCTTCGAGGACCTGCGGCCGTTCCTGTGGTTCAACCACCACCAGCCGGCAGCCGGCCAGTTCACGGCGATACCGCGCTACACCGGCTTGCTGGACCTGACCAGGCTCGATGCGGACGGTTACCAGGCCGCGATCCGTTCGTCACGGCGCCAGGAACTGAAAAAAGCTGCCGACTACACCGTCAGGGAACATGGCGACCTGGGCGACTTCATGCGCCTGTACGAAAGCACCTTCGCGCGGCAAGACATCACCCTGGACAACGCGACGCGCAACCTCGTGGAGAGCATCGCCAGCCACGCCCTCGCCCAGGGCTATGCTCGTCTGAGCAGTTGCAGCACGGCTGACGGCATCGCAGCAATGAGCCTGTTCCTCTACGACAGCAAGCGCGCCTACTACATGTTCGCCGCCAACCAGCCTGCGCTGCGCAACAGCGGCGCCGCCACCCGGCTGATGTTCGAGAACGTGCTGGAAGCGAAACGGCGCGGCATGAAAGAAATCGATTTCGTCGGCGTCAACTCGCCCGACCGCGGCGACTACAAGCTCAGTTTCAATCCCGAGCTCAAGCTCTATTTCACGCTGGACTACGCGCGCGGCGACGCACCCGGGGCAGTGCAGTGAGCGCAACCGGCCTGACGGCTGTCGTGGCCCACGACGCCGGCGGCGCGGAAATCCTCAGCAGCCTGCTGCGCCGTCAAGGCAACGGCTGGCGGGCACACCATCTCCTCGTCCTGGAGGGCCCGGCGCGCTGCATCTTCGAGCGCAAGCTGGGCACCGTGGACAGCGCAGACCTCGGGTCGGCGGTCGACCGGGCATCCTCGGTGTTGTGCGGCACCGGCTGGCAGTCCGTGCTGGAAGTGCAAGCCATCGCACTCGCGCGCCAGCAGCGCAAGCAGTCGGTCGCCTTTCTCGACCACTGGGTGAACTACCGAGAACGGTTCCAGCGCAACGGCAAGCTCGACCTGCCGGACGAAATCAGGGTCGGCGACGCCTTCGCTTTCGAGCGGGCGCGCGCCGCATTTCCGCAGCTGCCCGTGACGCAGGTGGAGAACCCGTATTTCCTGGACCTGCAGGAGCAGTTCGCAATGCAGCAGCCCGCAGCCGGGCGCCGCGAGGAGCTGAATTTCCTCTACGTCTGCGAACCGGTCCGGGAGCACGCGCTCAAGCAATACGGCGATGAGCGGCACTGGGGCTACACCGAGGAAGATGCGCTGCGCTACTTCCTCGACAACGTCCGGGTGTTCGGCCGACCTGTCGGCCGGATCCTGATTCGTCCGCACCCAGCGGAGCAGCCCTGCAAATACGACGCCATTGCTCGGGAATACGAGCTGCCGGTGTCCTTCTCGGAGGGCCGGGAGCTGGCGGCAGAGATCGTGGACAGCGACTGGCTGGCCGGCTGCAACAGCATGGCGATGGTCATGGGCCTGCTGGCGGGACGGCAGGTGGCCTGCTGCATTCCGCCGGGAGGGCCGCAATGCGTGCTGCCCCAACCTGAGATCCGGAGCCTGCAGGCGATGGTCGCAGGCGCCGCTCGCTGATCTCCATGCCGCTACGCCAGCCGCCCTTCCGAGCGCTCGTGGAAAAACTGCGGCGAATGGTCTACGCCTGGGAAGACCGCGTGTTCGACTGGCGCCACGACATCGACACACGGGGAGTCATCGCCGTCAGCGACCTGGCCACGGGCGACGGCGAAGCAGACGGCCATGCCACCGCGTACCAGCCGGTATGGAACAGGAACCTGCGGGCGCTCATCCGGGAAACCAGAAAAGTGGCAACCCCCAGGGTTTTTGTCGACATCGGCGCGGGCAAAGGCAAGGCCTGCGTTTACGCGTCGCGCAGCTTCGAGCGGGTGATCGGGGTCGAGTATTCGGCCCTGCTGGTTGACGCGGCAAAGGCGAACTTGCAACGCGCCGGCACCGCCAATGTTGAATTCGTCCAGGCCGACGCCAGGCAGTACGACTGCCCGGACCAGCTCTGCCTGGTGTTCTTGTTCAACCCATTCGATGCGCAGACCCTGGCACGATTCGCCGGCCGCAACCGGGAACGAATGAAGATCCACGCGAGCCTGCTGGCCTACGCCAACGACGTGCATCGGGAGGTTTTGCGAGCCTGCGGATTTACCTGCGTATTCCGCGACGCGCGGCGCAGCATCTCGCTCTGGCGCTAGCGCTTCATCAGGGCGAGGATTTCCTCGCACACTCTCGGCGTCGCCGGCCCCGGCGGCGGGAATCCACCGAGGTCGGCGATTTGCGCGCGGGGCCGCTCAAGCACCGGCACCAGGTCGTCCAGCGCAGCAACCGATTCGGCGATCCCAAGCTCGGAGAAGTCATATTCGGTGTTGATGACGCGCGGCGAAAAGGACAGGCACAGCAACCTCTTGCCGAGCAACGCCGATTCGAAGCCCACCGTACTGGTCTGCACGATCACCGTGTCCGCGGCGTGGAGTTGCGGCAGTAACCGGTCGGCGGCCGGATTGCTGACGTACACCCGCTCCTGCGCGCCGAGATCGGGAAAGACGTTGTATTGCGTCGGGTGGTAGCGCACGATCAATGCGAGATCCGGATGCGATGCGACGAAATTCCGCAGGCGCTGCTCCACCAGCACACCGAACTTCGTGCCGTAGAACTCCGCGGGGACGCCCGTTTCGTCCTGCTCCAGCGAACCCGCCCACAGCAGCACTTTCAGGCCGTTCCAGCCCAGGGCGCGCTTGAGCTGCGTCCCCAGCGGCGCCTGCGACGCATCCCGCAACGCGTCGTAGGCCGGGCAACCAGTCACCCTGATCTTCGACGGGTCGATGCCGGCGTTGCGAAGCTGCTGCCCCGCCAGCGCCGACGGCGCGGTGATGCGGTCGGCGTAAACCTTGTGGTGCAGATAGGTGTCGTGCGGCATCGCAAACACGTCGAGCATCGTCAGATTTGGCACGCCGCGCTGAACGGCGACCTCGATCGCAGCTTGCTCCGAGCGGGGCGAACTGGTGCTGACCACGACCGCCGGCTGCAGGAAATCGATCACCTTGCCAAGGAAGCGAACCGGCAGAAAGCTGCGACGCCCGCCCTTCCTGTACCGCGCCGCCGCCTCTTCCTCGCCGTAAGTCTCCACCCACTCCAGGTAGTTGATGCCGAGGTAGCTGCAGCTTTCAAGTTCGTCGACGTCGGGATGCTGGTTCTCCGGCCACAGCATGCGGCCGTACTTCATGGCCGCGTCGGCATCGACCAGGTGCAGCAGGTCCTTGTAGCCGACTGGCTTCATGCCAAGGCGCAGCGATTGCGCGTACCCCAGCGTCATCGCCAGCACCGTGCAGTGCACGCCCTTCGCCTCGAGCGCCGCCACCACCGGAGCCACCTTGGCGATGTGTCCATTGCCATAGGTGACGAACAGAACGCCGCCGCCTGCCTGCTGGAGCCGGGTCATGTCCGTCGCCTCACCACGCGGTCCGCCCACCGTCGACCACCAGGTTGTGGCCCGTCACATATCTCGACGCGTCGCTGGCCAGGTAGCGCATCGCGGCCGCCACATCGGCGGCATCGGCCAGCCGGCCCAGCGGAACCTGGCGCACATAGTTGCTGGTGAATTTCTCACCCTGGCCGCTGCTGACCGCGCCCATCGACACCGCATTGACGCGCACGCCCTGCTTGCCCCAATAGGTGGCCAGGTAGCGGGTCAGTCCCCAGAGACCAGCCTTGCTGGCGCCGTAAACCGCCGGGGACGTGACCTGCTTGCCCAGCTGCTGCGAGCCTTCGTAGATGCGCTGGTCGGGGCCCACCATGCCGTAGACCGACAAGGCGTTGACGATACTGCCGCCACCCCGCCCGGCCATCGCGCTTCCGAAGACCTGGCACGCGAGCATCGCGCCTCCGAGGTTGACCGCCATCACATCGTTCCATTCCTGCAGGGCGGCTGTCTCGAACGGCTCGAAATAATTGGCCGAGCGGGCGACCGCGTTGTTGATCAGTGCATCGGCCGGACCCCACTTCGCTTCCAGCATCCTGCGTCCCTTCGCCAGTGCCTCCTGGCTGGAGACGTCCGCCGGACAATGCATCAACGCGCCGTGCTCCGGCCCCAGCTTCTGTTGGAGCAATGCGGCATTGCGATCGATTGCGCAGACCCTGGCGCCGGCCTCGACCAAAGCCATGACCACCTGCGTGCCGATCACCCCGGCGGCGCCGGTGAGCACAACGGTTTTTCCATCAAGCCTGAACGGGTCGGCCATGTTGGCGCTCCATCAGGAACCAGTTGATGTCGTCCTGCGGGAAATCGGGATCTCGATGGTAGGAAAAACCGTAGTCGACCAGCGTCAGATCCGAGTGACGGTCCAGGATTTCGCCCGCGAAGTCGCGCTTGAACAAGCGATCGGCATGGCCCCGGTAGGCGATGGCTACTGGCGCGGGGTTGTAGTACTCCGCGACCAGCAGGTACTTGCCTGTCGCCGCATGCAGCTTGTCGTAGACCGCCGGCAGCACGTCGGGGTTGATGTGGATGAGCACGCCCTTGATCAGCGCCAGGTCGAAGTTGCGGGACGGGGCGTAGTTCAGGATGGACTGCTGGCTCACATTGCCAGGCGGGATGAACTCGCCGAGCTGCCGGGCCGCTTCCGGATTGATCTCGATGCCGAACTGCTCCTGCGCGGGGTGCAACAGCTTGAGGGCGCGCAGGTTCATGCCGATGTTGGCGCCGAATTCGATGCAGCTGGCCAGGCCCCTCGCCTGCCGCAGCGCTTTGCCGAAGAAATCCAGATTGGATGCCAGCAGGGCGTGACCGCGATTGCGACCGATGTAGTCGACGCCAAAATCGCCGGCCCAGAAGGCTTCCTGCTCAGTCTTGAAAGGCATATGGGTCCCGTCTGACGGGAAGCTCGACTCGATGCACCAGGCCATCGATGTGTGCACATTCGAAGATGAAGACGGTCACGTCGGCAGGGCGGCGTCGGCCCACAGCGCCAGCGCCGCCAGCGCCCGCAGTTCCCGGGTGAAATTGGCGCTGCCGTCGCGGTGCCGCACCAGCATGTCGTCGATCACCTCGGCCCGGAACAGGCGGTTGACCAGGTCGCTTTTGCCCAGCGTGGCCGCCAGCCAGTCGTAGCTGCTGGTGCGGAACCATTCGCCGATCGGCACGGTGAACATCTGCTTCTTGCGGTAGGCCAGGTCGCCGCCCATCAAAGGCGCAGCGGCCCGCTTGTACCAGTGCTTCTTGTCGTCCGCGCGCAGCTTGGTGTTGCCACGCGAGCGGAAGGCGAACTCCATCATCCGCCAGTCCAGGAACGGCGTGCGGGCCTCGATCGACACGGCCATCCCCATGCGGTCGGGCTTGACCAGGTTGTTGCCGGACAGCAGCAGCTGCATGTCGAGGTACAGCGCCTGGTTGATCCGGTCGAAGTTTTCGGCCTCCTTGAGCCACGGCTCGGCCGCCACTGAAAAACTGTCGACGTCGGATAGCCACCGGGCCACCACCGGCTGGTACAGCGCCTGCTTCGCCTGCGGCGAGAACAGCGAAATCGAATCGAAATAGGTGCGCCGGAAATCGGCCACCGGCAGCGTCTGCGCGTCGGCCCGGCTGAAGTACGCCGCGTACTTGTCGTAGCCGGCGAAAAGCTCGTCACCGCCGTCGCCGGTCAGCACCACCTTCACGTGTTTGGCAGCCAGTTCGCTCACGCGCAAAGTCGGCATGAACGACGCGTCCCCATGCGGCTGGTCAAGGTGGTACAGCACCTCAGGCCAGCGATCGAGCATGTTCAGTTGCGCCACTTCGCTGGTGTGGTCGCAGCCGAAGCGCCGCGCCGCCTCGCGGGCGAACGGTGCCTCATCGTACAGTGGGTCCGCAAATCCGATGCAGAAGGTTTTCACCGGCTGGTCGACATGGCGTGCCATCAGGGCGACGATGATGCTGGAGTCGACTCCGCCCGACAGGAAAGCGCCCCACGGCACGTCGGCGCGCAGCCGGATCCGCGTCGCGTCGTCGAGAATGGACAGAAACTCGGCCGACCAATCCTCGAACCGGAAGTCCTGCTCACGCTGGGCCGCCAGGCTCCACCAGGATTCGGTGTGCACGCCGCTGCGGCTGAACCGCATCCAGGTCCCGGGCATCACGTGGCGCACGTCCTTCCAGATGGTCCAGGGCGCGGGAATGTAGTTGAAGCTCAGGTAATGATGGATCGCCTCCAGGTCCACGCCGGACGCCGAGCGCTCGATCTTCGCCGCCGGCAGGATGGCCTTGATCTCCGAGCCGAACACCATGCGCTGGCCGTCGTCGGCCAGATACAGCGGCTTGACCCCGATGCGGTCGCGCACCAGATACATCACGTCCTCGCGGGCGTCGTCGATCGCGATCGCGAACATGCCGTTGAGGCGGCTGACGAAGTCGATGCCTTCGCGCTCGTACAGCCGCAGGATGACCTCGGTGTCGGAATCGGTATCCAGCGTTACGCCGTCGCGCCGAAGCATCTCGGCGAGTTCAACGAAGTTGAAGATCTCGCCGTTCTGTACCACCGCGATCTGGCCGTCGTCGGAGACCATGGGCTGGTGGCCACCGGCGATGTCGATGATGGACAGCCGCCGGTTGCCGATCGCCGCGCCCCGCCCGGGCTGGTGGCGGATGCCCTGGTCGTCGGGCCCGCGGTGCACCAGCTTGCGCGCCATGTCCTCGAGCACACCGTCGTCAAGCGCGCGTCGCCCCCTGTCCCAGTAGCCGAAGATGCCGCACATCTCAGTTGCTTCCCTTGCCCGACAGGCGTTTGACGGTCATGGCAAGGATTCGAAGGTCGAACCAGGTGCTGTGTTCGCGCACGTAGCGCAGGTCCAGCCCCAGCCGCAGCTCCTGTGAGCCTTCGGACCGCAGAACGGCCTGGGCCAGGCCCGTGATACCGGGGCGCACGCTGCAGCGCAGCGCCCACTCTTCGTCACGGTACAGAGTGCGCTGCTCGGGTACGTCGGGACGCGGGCCGACCAGGCTCATGTCGCCCTTGAGAACGTTCAGGAGCTGGGGCAGCTCGTCGATGCTGGTCCGGCGGATCAGGCGGCCGACGCGTGTGATCCGGGGGTCGTCGGTGTCGGTGTAGTACGGACCGATGGCAGCGGCATTCTTCACCATGCTGCGAAACTTGAACATGCCGAATTCGCGGCTACCCAGCCCCACGCGCCGCTGGACGAACACCACCGGCAGGCCGCTCTCGATCGCCACGGCGACGGCCGTAAGCAGCAGCAGCGGTGACAGCGCAAGCAGCGCAAGCAGCGACAGGGCGATGTCCATCAGGCGCTTCATGCGGCTTGGGCCAAGGTCGCGGAGATGGCGCAGATCGCCTGGGCGATGCGCACGGAGTCCGCCTGCGCCTGCTGCGGCGAACGCAGCGCCAGCACGGCTTCGGTCGCACGCAGCGACGCGACTTCCGCCTCGAAGCTCTGGCTGACCTGGCCAGTGTGGAAGGTGCGGGACAAAATGACGGCGCCGGATCCCAAACGCAGGTGCTCGGCCAGGACGTCGCGGCCCGGCAGCAGGCCTTCTTCCAGCCGGGCGGTGCCGCCGAAGCCGAAAGCGATGCCGCGCGCGCGCGCCAGTTCCGCGACGCGGTCCACGCTGCCTTCGGCCAGCGGCTCGAACATGAAGCGGCGGCCGAGTGACAGGTGCAGGTCGTTGAGGCCGACGTAAGCCTCGGCGAGGCCGGGCGCCCCGATCCAGCCGTCGATCGAGGCCAGCGCGCCCGCCGTTTCGAGCAGGGCCGAGACAGGCACCCGACCATCGACGATGGCCAGGAACTGCTCCAGTTGACTGGGGTTGTCGAACATCGGCAGCATCAACATGTCCGCGCCGGCATCGAGCACGGCCTGCACTTCGTGCGCGGTGCCGGCATTCAGCGGGTTGACCCGCACCATCAGGCGCGAGCGCCGCAGCTGCGCCTTGATCCGGCCGACGTCGCCGATCTGGTGGGTGCTGATGAAAGTGTTGCGGCCGGCCTGGCGCTGCGCCTTGCCGAGCCGCTCCAGGTCGACCCACAGGCGCATGCCGTCCAGCGCGTCACATCGCTCGGCGAACTGCGGGTCGTTCGTGATCTGAATCAGCTCGAGCATGTTGGGGCCAATTATGGCGTCAGGCGCCCGCGCAGCTTTCTGCCGGCCAGCCACGCGGAACCAAGCACCAGGCCGGCGCAGGCGGCGCCCAGCGCCAGTCCTGCCACTACGCTGGCCGGGGCCGGCAGCAGCGCCAGCCCCAGCGCCAGCAGCAGCAGTGCCGCCAGCGACCCGGCCAGCGGCCCCCACGGCAGCCAGCGGCGAGCGTCCGGTCCGATCGCGAGCACCGTTGCCACGGCGACGGCCCCCAGCAGCGCGTTGAGCGCCGCCATCAGGGTGCCGCCGTCGTGGACCCCGGCCGCACCAAGCGTGAGGAATGCCGCCAGCGCCACCGCGTAGGCGAGCACCGCCGCCTTCATCCGTCCTTGCCCCGCCAGTACCGTCAGGGCGACGGCGATGACGGCTTGCGGCAACAACCCCCAGGCGCCGGTGCGGGCCCACTGGGCGATGGTGGCCAGCGCCTGCGGCTCCATCCGGCCCCAGCCAAACAGCAATTGCGCCAGTGCCGGGGCGCCGGCCAGCAGGCCGGCCGCGCAGGCGCAGGCCAGGGCGAAGGCCAGCGCGAAAGCCGTGCGGACCGGGACCAGCGCCGCCGGCGTGGCGCCCCTGGGCGCGCCCGCCAGTGCCGCCGCAATGGCCGGGAATGCCAGCGACGCGACCAGCTGGATCGCCAGCACCAGCGGCAGTTCTACCAGCTTCCACGCGTAGTTGAAGATCGCGAGCGCGCCCTCGCCGGACTGCGAGGCCATCGAGCGCGCCGCAAAGGGCAACGCGAGCGGCAGTGCCGCCGACAGCACGGCCCAAAGCCAGATCGACAGGCGCGGCAGCGACGCATCGGCCGCCGGCCCCGCGGGGACGCCAGCCGGCGCCTGGCGCCAGCGGAGCCACGCCAGTCGCAGCAGCATCGCCAGCAGCAGTCCGCCTCCCAGCCACGCCAGCGCGGCGAAGCCACCGAGCCCGAGCGCCGCGGCGGCGATCGCGGCCAGCAGCACCAGGTTCACCAAGATGCCCGACGAATACATGCCCAGGAAATCGCGCTCGTGCTGCAGCCGCGTGGTCCACAGTGCGGCCAGCAGCGCCGCCGGCAGCGCCAGCGCGCTCCAGGCCAGCGCCTGCGCTGCGGCCGGCCGCGCTGCCAGCGGCAACCCGCCGGCCAGCCAGGCGACAGCAGGCTCGCGCAACAACAGCAGCAACACAGCCAGGACCGAGCCGACGAGGACCAGGATCCGCGCCACCCTGCGCTGACTGGCAGCAAGCTGGCCGGGCGTTCGGCCGACCCAGGCCGGCAACATGACATAGGCCAGCGCGCCGCTGGCCAGCAACCCCGCCACCCAGTCGGGCAACGTCAGCATCAGCACCGCGACGTCCGCCAGCCCCGAGGCGCCGAACGTGGCGGCGAGGGCCGATTCCCGCAGCAGTCCCAGCAACCGGCTGGCCAGCAGCAAGGCCAGGGACAACGCACCCGCTTTGAGCAACATGGGCAGGATTATCGAGGGGGCTGTGGGCCCCCACGCGCAAAAACCTAAAATGTCGGGTTTGGCGCTTCATGGCTGCCCCGGCCTGCACCACTTTCCACTCCCAATGTCCGACAAGAACACCCCCGCAGCACCGGCGCCCGCCGCTGACGAAAACCAGCTGGTCGCCGAGCGGCGCGAGAAGCTCAAAGGCCTGCGCGAAACCCAGAAACAAGGCGGGGCCGTCGCATTCCCCAACGATTTCAAGCCGCAGGACCACGCCGAGCAACTGCACCAAGTGCACGGCCAGAAGGCACCGGAGCAGCTGGCGGCCGAAGGCACGACCACCAGGGTGGCAGGCCGGATGATGCTGCAGCGCGTGATGGGCAAGGCCAGTTTCGCCACGCTGCAGGACCAGAGCGGCCGGATCCAGATCTACGTGACCCGCGACGATGTCGGTGACCAGGTCTATGCCGCTTTCAAGCACTGGGACCTGGGCGACATCATCGCGGCCGAGGGCAAAGTGTTCAAGACCCGGACCGGCGAGCTGTCGATCCACGCCACCAGCGTCCGCCTGCTGACCAAGAGCTTGCGGCCGATGCCGGACAAGTTCCACGGCATCGCCGACCAGGAGGTGAAGTACCGCCAGCGCTACATCGACCTGATGACCGACGAGGCCGCGCGCAAGCGCTTCGTCGCCCGCAGCAAGGCCATCAGCGGCATCCGTGACTTCATGGTGCAACACCAGTTTCTCGAGGTCGAGACGCCGATGCTGCATCCCATCCCGGGTGGCGCCAACGCACGGCCGTTCGTCACGCACCACAACGCGCTGGACCAGGAGATGTTTCTGCGGATCGCGCCCGAGCTGTACCTGAAGCGGTTGCTGGTCGGCGGCTTCGAGCGGGTGTTCGAGATCAACCGCAGTTTCCGCAATGAAGGGATCTCGGTGCGCCACAACCCCGAGTTCACGATGATGGAGTTCTACGCGGCGTACTGGAATTACCGGGACCTGATGGACTTTTCCGAAGCACTGGTGCGCGACGCGGCGCAAAAGGCGCTCGGCACGCTGCAACTGACGTATGGCGGCAAGCCGGTCGACCTGAGCCAGCCCTTCGAGCGCCTGACCATTCGCGAAGCGATCCAGAAGCACACCGAGGCCGGAGCCAATGTGGACGATCGCGACTGGCTGGTGACCGCGCTGCGCAAGCTCGGAATGACCGAAGAGAAGAACAAGCTGGCGGCCCGGTCGCTGGCGTCCCTGCAGGTCTTGTATTTCGAGGAGACCGTAGAAGACAAGCTCTGGCAGCCGACTTTCATCATGGAGCACCCGACCGAGATCTCGCCGCTGGCCCGCGCCCACGACACGCGCACCGAAGTGACCGAGCGGTTCGAGCTGTACATCACCGGCCGCGAGTTCGGCAACGGTTTTTCGGAACTCAACGACGCGGAAGACCAGGCCGCGCGCTTCACGGCGCAGGTCAATGCCAAGGAGTCCGGCGACGACGAAGCCATGTTCTACGACCACGACTTCGTCCGCGCCCTCGAGTACGGCATGCCGCCGGCCGGGGGCTGCGGCATCGGCATCGACCGCCTCATGATGCTGCTGACCGACAGCTCCAGCATCCGCGACGTGATTCTCTTCCCTGCGCTGCGCCGGGAAGCCTGACCGGCCGATGGCGCGCACAACGCACCCGGTCCTCGGCATCGACTTCGGCACCTCCAACTCCGCCGTCGCTTCGATCGAGCCGGGTGGCGCGGCGCGGCTGATCCCGCTGGAAGCCGGCGCGACGGCGCTGCCCACGGCGGTGTTCTACAACGGCGAAGACCGCAGCACGCACTTCGGCCGCGACGCTATCGCGCTGTACCTGGCCGGCGTCGACGGCCGGTTGCTGCGCTCGCTCAAGAGCCTGCTGGGAAGTAGCCTGCTGGACGAGGAAACTGCCATCCCCGGCGGCATGCTCGGTTTCAAGGCCATCATCGCGCGCTTCCTCGGCGAACTGCGCGGGCGCGCCGGCCGCTACCTGAAACACGAACCGCGATGCGTCAGGATCGGCCGGCCGGTGCACTTCGTCGACGACGATCCGGTGCGCGACCGGAGCGCGCAGGCGGCGCTGGAGCACGCGGCCAGGCTGGCGGGCTTCGACGAAGTCGGCTTCGAGTTGGAGCCGATCGCGGCGGCGCTGGACTACGAGCGGCGCGTCGATCGCGAGTCGCTGGTGCTGGTCGTCGACATCGGCGGCGGCACATCCGACTTCACGGTGGTGCGTCTGGGTCCGGACCGCGTCGCGCGGCCCGACCGGAGCCACGACATCCTCGCCACCTCCGGCATCCGCATCGGCGGCACCGACTACGACCACAAGCTGAATCTGGAACAGGTGATGCCGCTGCTCGGGTATCGGCACGCCGGGCCGCAGGGGCGCGAAGTGCCGAGTCCGATCTTCATCGACCTGTCGACCTGGCACCTGATCCACGGCCTGTCCACGCCGAAGGTGCTGCGCCGTGCCCGCGACCTGCGAACCAGTTACAGCGACCCCCGCCTCCACGTCCGGCTGATGACGGTGCTGGAGCAGCGGCTCGGTCACCGTATCGCCGGCGAGGTGGAACGGGCCAAGATCGACAGCTCGGTGAACGACGCGGCGTCCGTCATCGACCTGTCCCAGGTCGAACTTGGCATGCAGGCACAACTGGGCGCGGAGCTCATGGCGCGCCATCTCAACAGCTTGCTGCGGCAAGTGGTGCAATGCGCCGCTGATTGCGTGCAGGCCGCCGGACTGGAGCCGGCGGAGCTCGGCGCGATCTACCTGACCGGCGGCTCTTCGTCGCTGCGGCCGTTCCAGCAGTTGCTGCGCCAGCGCTTTCCCTCGACACCCCTGGTCGAGGGCGACCTGTTCGGCGGAGTCGCCTCCGGCCTCGCCTACGCCGGGCTGCGCCGGTGATGCCGAACTACTTCGCCGGTTATCCGCTGCCGGTCCAGGACCAGGTGCGCGAGTTGCTGGCGCAGGACAAGCTGGGGCCGCTGCTGCTGCGCAAATACCCGGCGGCGCATGCAGTGCGCACCGACAAGGCGCTGTACGACTACGTGACGCAGATCAAGGACGAGTTCCTGCGCAGTTCGCAGCCCCTGAGCAAAGTAGCCTATGACAGCAAGCTGCACGTGATCCGCAATGCACTGGGAACGCACACCACCGTGTCACGCGTGCAAGGCGGCAAGCTCAAGGCCAAGCGCGAGATCCGGGTCGCGACGCTGTTTCGCGAAGCGCCGCCCGAGTTCCTGCGGATGATCACGGTGCACGAGCTGGCGCACTTCAAGGAAAAGGAGCACGACAGGGCCTTCTACCAGCTGTGCACCCGGATGGAGCCGCAGTACCACCAGTACGAATTCGACCTGCGCCTGTACCTCACCCACATGGAGGCGCACGGCAAGCTGGCGTGGGGCTGACCCCAGGGCCTATATCGCTTCAGGGCAGCAGGTCGAGCGCGTGCCGGTACGCCGGTTCCATCATCAGCTCGTCCCAGTGCAACGCCGGCTTGCCGGGCAGCAGCGCCAGCCGCCGGTTCTCGCTGGCCTCGTTGGGTCGCCATTGCGCGTTGCGCCGCGCGAGGTCCAGCCCTTCCAGCAGTTCGTCCACGGCCGCGCCGCCGTCGACCGACTGGTTGCACAAGAGCACCATGTCGCAGCCCGCGTTGAGCGCGCAGACGGCGGCGTCGGTGTAGCCCACCTGCCGGCCGTCGATCATCCGGGCGCCGGCCATGCTCAGGTCGTCGCTGAAGACGGCGCCGTCGAATCCCAGTTGGCGGCGCAGGATCTCGTTGATCCAGTGGCTGGAAAAACCGGCCGGGCGTCCGTCTACCTTGGGGTAGACGACGTGGGCCGGCATCACACTGGTCAGAACGGTGTTGAGCCACTCGTAGGGCGCGGCATCGTCGGCCAGGATCGCCGCCAGGCCGCGGTCGTCCACCGGGATGTCGGTATGGGAATCGGCCGTGACCCAGCCATGTCCGGGGAAGTGTTTGCCGCAGTTGGCCATGCCCGCCTGCAGCAGGCCGTGCATCAGGCCCTTGGCCAGCAACGCCACGACGCGCGCATCGCGGTGGAAAGCGCGGTCGCCGATCACGCCCGATTCCTCCCAGTCGAGATCGAGCACGGGCGTGAAGCTGAGGTCCACGCCGCAGGCGCGTAGTTCGGCGGACAGCACGTAACCGACGGCGGTGGCGGCGTTGCTGGCTGCCATGGCGCCGCTGCCGGGCCCGGCGCTGTCGTTCATCCAGAGAGCGCCCAGCGCGCGCATCGGCGGCAGGTGGGTAAAGCCACCGGTGCGGAACCGTTGCACCCGGCCGCCCTCGTGGTCGACGCAGATCAGCAGGTCGGGGCGCAGTTCCTTCATCTCGGCGCACAGCTGCGTGAGCTGTTCGCGGTCCTGCCAGTTGCGCGAGAACAGGATCATCCCGCCAGTGAGCGGGTGGGCCAGCCGACGCCGGTCGTCGCCGGTGAGTTGCGGTCCCTCGATGTCGAGGATCAGCGGCGCGTGTTGATTCATGGTGTCGGTTTCTTTTCAACGACGACGAAGCTCGCCGCGTAATCGGTTTCATCGGTGACGCTTACATGGGCTGACAGGCCGCGCGCGTCGAACCACTCCTTGAGCACGCCGTGCAGCACGAGCACCGGCTGGCCGCTGGCCAGCTTGCCGATCTCGCACAGGCGCCAGGTCATCGGCATCCGCATCCCCAGGCCTACCGCTTTGCTGAAGGCCTCCTTGGCGGAAAAACGGGTGGCGAGGAAGCGGACTCCCCGCTCCGGCCAGCGAGCGCTGCGGGCGCGCCAGGTGGCCAGTTCGGCCTCGCTCAGGATCTTGCGGGCGAAGCGCTCGCCGTGCCGGTCCAGCGAGTCCCGGATCCGCCGCACGTCGCAGATGTCTGTGCCCAGGCCGTAGATCATTGGCCCGTGGTGGCCGAGAAGGCCCTGTCGATGCACGCCAGGTAAGCCTTGACCGTGGCGTCGTAGCCAAGCTCCAGCGCGTCGGACACGAATGCGTGGCCGATCGACACCTCCTGAACGCCGGGGACCTGGAGCAGGAATTCCGTCAGGTTGTCGCGGTTCAGGTCGTGGCCGGCATTCACACCGAGGCCGGCAGTCCGTGCGGCCTGCGCACTGTGGGCATAGCTTTGCAGCAGTTGCCGCGCCGCCGGCGTGCCGAAGGCCCGCGCGTAGCTTTCGGTGTAGAGCTCGACCCGGTCCGCGCCCACTGCCTTCGCCGAGGCCATGGCTTGCGGCTCGGGGTCCATGAACAGGCTGACCCGCACCCCTAGCGCCTTGGCTTCGGCGATCAGAGGCTCGAGCCGCTCACCGTCCGCGGCCAGATCCCAGCCGTGGTCGCTGGTCGACTGGCCTTCGGCATCGGGGACGAAGGTGCACTGGTGCGGCCGCACACGGCGCACGAAGTCCATCAGGTTGTGGAACGGATTGCCTTCGATGTTGTATTGGGCGCGTGGCCATGTCTTGAGGAGTTGCTGCAAGTCGGCGACGTCGCTGCTGCGGATGTGCCGCCCGTCCGGCCGCGGGTGAATCGTGATGCCGTGGGCGCCTGCCTGCAGGCACAACGCGGCCGCGCGGACCACGCTGGGGATGCCGAGCGCCCGCGTGTTGCGGACCAGGGCAACCTTGTTGAGGTTGACGGACAGGGCGGTCATGTTCATAGAGCCTGCAGGTCTTTCATCATCTGCCGCGTGCGCAGCGTCGACACACCGCAATGGTAGTGCAGCAATGTGCGCAGCTGGGGTTTGAGCTGCGCCATCACGGTGGCGGCCTTCGGCAGCGTGGCGGAAAACGGCGCCGGGTCATCCAGCCCCTGCTGCAACTGCATCCACTCCCCGCCAGCCAGGCTGGCGCGGCCGTCGCCCGGCGCAGCCTGCACCAGTCCGCCCTCGGGCACCAGGCTGTACCGCCCACCAGGCTGCAGTGCCGCCAGCGTCGGCGTCTGCAGGTCGAGCGACGGCAGCAATCCGATTTCGCGCAGCAGTACCAGCTCGAAAGTGCGCAGCGCCGGCTGCAAGGCTTCCCCATGCTCGGAGGCCAGCACCTGCACGGCCGACGCATAAGCGTCGAACAGGCCCGGGTGCGGGTCGTCGCGCGCCGTCAGCCGCAACAGCAGCTCGTTCAGGTAGTAGCCGGACAGGAGCGCGTCGCCGGTCGGCATCACCTGCCCGCCGACCCATTCGGCGCCTTTCAGGGTGCGGATCTCCGCGTCGCCGCCGAAGCTCACGCGCAGCGGTTGTAGCGGCAACAGCACCGGACGGAAGTTGGAACTGGGCCTCTTGGCGCCCTTGGCCACCAGGGCAATCCGGCCGTAGCGGCGGGTGAACACCTCCAGGATCAGGCTCGATTCGCTCCAGTCGTAGCGATGCAGGACGAACGCCGGCTCGTCGCTGATGCGCTTCACAGCCACAGGTCAAATCCCCGACCGGCCGCCCCTGGGGGATTTGGGCCCCCTCGGAGGGCAGAGCAGCGGCAAAGCCGCAACCGTGGGGGCTAACATTTCATTCGTAGCCAAAGCTGCGCACCCGCGCCTCGTCGTCGGCCCAGCCGCTACGCACCTTGACCCACAGCTCCAGGAACACCTTGGCGCCCATCAACTTTTCCAGCTCCTGTCGGGCCTCGGTGCCGATTCGCTTGAGGCGCTCGCCCTTGTCGCCGATCACCATCGCCTTGTGCCCGTCGCGTTCCACCACGATCGTGGCGGCGATCTTGACCATCCGCCCGTGCTTCGGGCTTGGCTCTTCCTCGAACCTGTCGATCACCACCGTGGACGTATAGGGCAGCTCGTCACCGGTGAAGCGGAACAGCTTCTCGCGCACGGTTTCGCTGGCCAGGAATTTCTCGCTGCGGTCGGTCAGCTCGTCTTCGGCGTACCACCAGGGCTGCGCGGGCAGGTACTTCTCGCAGATGCCGAAGAGGCGCTCGACGTCCTTGGCGCTCTTGGCCGACATCGGAACGAACTCGGTGAAAGCATGGCGCTTCTGCATCTCCTGCAGCCAGGGCGCGATGTCGCCGCGGCGGTGCACTTCGTCCAGCTTGTTGGCCACCAGCAGCGACGGGATGCCGGGCTTGAGCAGTTCCAGCACCTTGGCATCGGCTGGCGTGAACTTGCCCGCCTCGACCACGAATAGCACCAGGTCGACGTCGCCGACCGCGCCCAGCACGGTCTTGTTCAGCGACTTGTTCAGGGCCGTGTTGTGGCGGGTCTGGAACCCCGGCGTGTCGACGAACACGAACTGCGCCGTGCCGACCGTGCGGATCCCGGTGATTCGGTGGCGTGTCGTCTGCGCCTTGTTGGAGGTGATGCTGATCTTCTGCTTCACCAAGGCGTTGAGCAGCGTTGACTTGCCGACGTTCGGCTTGCCGACGATGGCGATCAGGCCGCAGCGCTGGCCGGCAGCGGCGGCCGGGGTCAGGTCCTGTTCAGGCCCGCCGCGAGGGGTGTCGGGAGCTTGGGTCATCTGGTCTTCGCTTTCAGGTTCAGCAGCATCGCGGCTGCCGCCGCCTGCTCGCCGGCGCGGCGGGAGGCGCCGATGCCGCGCTCCACGGCGCCGAGCTCGGGAACCTCGCACTCGACGTCGAAGGTCTGCTTGTGGGCCGCGCCGAGCGTGGCCGCCACGCGGTAGATCGGCAGCTTCATCTTGCGACCTTGCAGCCATTCCTGCAACTCGGTTTTCGGGTCCTTGGCGGCGGCCGGCATCTGCGGCGTGATTTCGACCGACTCGAACAGCCGGTGCACCAGCGCCTCAGCCGCTCCGTAGCCGGCGTCCAGGTGGACGGCGCCGATCACAGCTTCCAGCGCGTCAGCCAGGATCGAAGGCCGCTTGTCGCCGCCAGAGCGGGTTTCGCCCTCGCCCAGCCGGATGTACTGCGGCAATCCGAGGGTGAGGGCGATCTGGTGCAGGGTCTCCTGCTTGACAAGGTTTGCGCGCACGCGCGACAGGTCGCCCTCGGGAAGCTTGCTTAGCCGCCCGTACAGCAACGCCGCGACGGCGAGGTTGAGGACCGAGTCGCCGAGGAACTCAAGGCGTTCGTTGTGGTCTGCGGAAAAGCTGCGATGTATCAGCGCCCGCGCCAGCAGTTGCGGGTCGGCAAAACGGTGCTGCAGGCGATCCTGCAGTGCTGACAGATCGCCATCCAGGCGGGCCTGGGCTTTTACTTGGACCGCCCGACGTACTTGAGCAGCAGGAAGGCCGGTCCGAACATGTGGATTTCCTTGTTGTAGGCAAACGCCACGACCACTTTGTCTCCCTCCTTGCTCACGATCAGGTCCTTGCCAGAAATCGCATTGATGTCGTCGATCTGGGCCGCCTTGTCGAAGATCGTCTTCACCTCGCCCACGGTATTGCCGGCCGCGGCTTTCTGCACCGCCTTGAGCGCCGCCTGGTACTCGAGGACCGTGGGGAAAGCCTGGGCGCCCAGCACGCCGAGGCAAGCCAGCACACCGACCACGAAGATGAAGCCGAGCAGCGAAACGCCGCCTTGCAGTGACTTGAACTGAACCTTCATGGATGCACCCTTCCGCCAGTTTGTTGACATTCTTCTAATCAAAGGAACCGATGCGCTTGAGGCTGCTGAAATTCATCCACACCAGGAAAGCCTTGCCGACGATGTTCCTGTCCGGCACGAAGCCCCAATACCGCGAGTCAAGCGAATTGTCGCGGTTGTCGCCCATCATGAAGTAGTGCCCCTCCGGCACCCTGCAGGTAATGCCCTCGACACTGTAGCGGCAATTCTGCTTGAAGGGAAAGTCCTCGACACCGGGGATGAACGCGGGACGGTCGTCGTCATTGAGCAGGCGATGGCGCTTGTCTCCGAGTTCCTCCTCGAACTGCTTGAAGTAGCGCATCGCGTCCTCGTCGAAGAACTCGGGCACCGACGTCTTGCTCACGGGCTGGCCGTTGATGGTCAGCTTCTTGTTCAAGTATGCGACCTCGTCGCCGGGCACGCCGACCACCCGCTTGATGTAGTCGAGGCTCGGCTTGGGCGGGTAGCGAAACACCATCACGTCGCCGCGCTTGGGCGGCGTGCCCGCTGTCAGCTTGGTGTTGACGACCGGCAGGCGCAGGCCGTAGGTGTACTTGTTCACCAGGATCAGATCGCCCACCAACAGCGTCGGAATCATCGATCCCGACGGAATCTTGAACGGCTCGAACAGGAACGAGCGCAACACGAACACGGCGATGATCACGGGAAACAGGCCGGCGGTCCAGTCCAGCCACCAGGGCTGCATGAGCAGGCGCTGGCGGGCGGCGGCCAGGTCGGCATCGACCGGCGCAATGCCGCGCGCAGCCAGTTCGCTCTTGCGCTGGACGGCCTGAGCCTCCAGGTTGGCTGCGGCCTGGCGCCGGCGTGGCAGGAACACCAGCCGCTCGGCCAGCCAATACAGTCCGGTGACGAGCGTCGCCAGGAACAGCAGCAGGGCGAAGTTTCCTTCGACGATTCCCAGGTACCAGGCTCCCGCGTAGCCGGCAAAAGCCGCGAGCACCGCGGCCGTCAGCACCGGCATCATGCGAGAGCCCCCACCATTGCCACTGCGTGTGCTGCGCCGGCCGCGCAGGCCAAAGCCGTCAGCCCATCGGAGGCGTTTGCGGCTCGAAGCGGTCCGATGCCGCTCATTCCTCCACCTGCAAGATTGCGAGGAACGCTTCCTGGGGCACTTCGACCGAACCGATCTGCTTCATTCTTTTCTTGCCTGCTTTTTGTTTTTCGAGAAGCTTGCGCTTGCGGCTGATGTCGCCGCCATAGCATTTTGCCAGCACGTTCTTGCGCAGCGCCTTGATGGTCTCGCGGGCAATGATGTTGGCGCCGATCGCCGCCTGGATCGCCACGTCGAACATCTGGCGGCTGATGATCTCCCGCATCTTGGCCACCACGGCGCGGCCGCGGTACAGCGACTGGCTGCGGTGGACGATGATCGACAGCGCGTCGACCTTCTCCCCGTTGAGCAGGATGTCGACCTTGACCACGTCGGAGGCCCGGTACTCCTTGAACTCGTAGTCCATCGAGGCATAACCCCGGCTGACCGACTTGAGCTTGTCGAAGAAGTCCAGCACGATCTCGCCCAGCGGCATCTCGTAAGTCAGCATGACCTGCTTGCCGTGGTAGGCCATGTTCTGCTGCACGCCACGCTTCAGGTTGGCCAGCGTCATCACCGGGCCCACGTACTCCTGCGGCATGTAGAGATGCACGGTGACGATTGGCTCACGGATTTCTTCGAGCTTGCCCT
>JACMQP010000168.1 GCA_014376915.1 Ramlibacter sp. | reverse complement strand
GGTGACCCTGCCCTCGACACCGGTGGTGCTCGACTACCTGGCCCCGCCACGATGGAAGTCCCCGACCAACTGGGACAGCAATCCAAGCGATGCCTACGTCATCCCGGGGACGTACGTCAACCAGGCCGCTGGCGCGGCAACCTACAGGCGCACGCCCGAATGCATGGTGGAGCGGATGCCGGTCAGCCGGACCGTGGGCGGCATCACCAGTCTCTCGACGACTTCAACTTACGTCGTCACGGCCCGGGGCTTCGGTCCAGAGGTCGCGGCAGCCAATTCGGCCCGCAGCCGGCCGCAGGGCGCGGAAGTCTGGATGCAGTCAACGATCGAACTCAATTAGAGGGGTGCCACCATGTTCCAACGAAAAGTCAAATCGATCGCGGGCGCGCTAGTCGCCTGCGGCACGGTGCTGTCCCTCCACGCGCAAATGGCGCAGGACCCGTTGCTGTCGCGAACGGCGGCCGTTGAGCCGAACATCGTCTTCATGTTCGACGATTCGGGCTCGATGCCTGCCACAGCCATCTACCAGTACGGCGGGTCGGCTGGCGGCATGGGCATGACCGGCCCCGGCAATGACAGCTACAGCACAATGCTGAGCCCGCCGACCTCGTTTCATGGCCGGTCGCCCGACGTCAACCTGATCTACTACGATCCGCGCGTCACCTACGCCCGCCGAATCAACGCCGACGGCACTTACCAAGCCGCTGGTTCGACCGGCAGCATCAGTTCCTTCACCGTCTACTTCTACAAGCCGTCATCGACCAACGTCTACAGCGTTGCCAGCGTTCCAGTGACGGCCAGGGGCAGCGGCTACCCGGCGACCGGCATCGTCGCGACTTTCTCCCAGCCGCCGGCCGGCGGCGTCCAGGCCGCCGCGACGGTCACCACCGCGACCAGTCCCAATGTGGCCTCCGTCACGGTGACAAACGGCGGCATCGACTATCCGGCAACCGGCGTGATCGCGAATTTCAGCGCGCCAGCCTCGGGCGGCGTGCAGGCCAGCGGCACCGTGGTGTTCACGAACACCACGACCAACAAAGTCAGCGGCGTGACAATCAACAGCGGCGGCAGCGGCTACTCCGGCGGCACAACGGTCACATTTTCACCGCCTCCGGCGGGCGGCACGACCGCCACCGCCACCATGACGCGCGGATCCGGCGGCGCCGGCCGGCCGATCGTTTCCATCACCATCACGGATCCTGGTTCCGGCTACGCGACCGCGCCCACCATCACGCTGAGCAACACCAGCGGCGGCTCCGGCGCAACCTTCACCGTTTCGCTGGCATCGGTCGCGACTCGCGTCATCAGCGCGATCACCGTGACCAACGGTGGCTCCGGCTATACCAGCGCGCCAACCGTCACCCTGGGTAACCCGGGCAGCGGCTCCGGAGCCACCTTCACCGTGGCCAGGGGCACGACCAACGTCATCTCTGCCATCAACGTGACCAATCCGGGCTCGGGTTACGTCACCCCGCCGACATTGGGTTTGACCAGCACGTCGCCTGGCACCGGCGCCGCCTATACCGTGAACCCCAGCGCGACGGCCATCGTTGCAGAAAACCGCACCTGGGACGGCACCGGCACACCGACAGCCGTGTCGAATTATTTCAATCCCGGCTACACGCCGGATTCGGGCGGCCCGCTGGCTTCCGGCGCCAGTGCCATCCCCTATCCGAACACGGCGTCCTCGACGACGGCCAACTATCCCAAGTTTCGCAACCGGACCGATTGCGCGACCGCGGTCTGCACCTGGGCCCAGGAGCAGCAGAACTACGCCAACTGGAAGACTTATCACAGCACCCGGCTGGATCTGGCCAAGACCGGCATCGGCCTCGCTTTCCAGCCGCTCAATCCCACTTTCCGCCTGGGTTGGGGCACCATCAATACGCTGGATGCCGCCAGTCGTCTTGACAAGGGCGTTCGGCTGTTCAACGCAACGGTCCAGAACGACTTCCTGACCTGGCTTTACGCGGTCCCGGCGAACGGCTACACGCCGAACCGGAACGCGCTGGACAAGGTCGGCCAGTACTACAAGCGCGCCGACAACGGCGGTCCATGGGCCGACGCACCCACCGGCGATACGTCGATCAGCAGCGGCGCCGAAGACACGTCCCATGCCACCTGCCGCCGCTCTTACGCCATGCTGATGACCGACGGCTACTACAACGAAAGCTTCACGATGGCCGACGTTGACACCAGCGCGGGCCCGCGGATCACGCAGCCGAGCAGCTACCAGTACACCCCGATCGGCCCGTACAGCGACACCCGTAGCGGAACGCAGTTCAGCAACAGCTTCGCCGACGTCGCCATGAAGTACTGGGTCAATGACCTGCGCCCCAACCTGCCCAACAACGTGCGCGGTGTCGCGGGTGACGAGGCGTACTGGCAGCACCTGAACTTCTACGCCATCGGCCTGGGCATCACCGGCACGCTGGACGCAACCGATCCGTCGGTACTGGCGGCGCTGACCGGCAACGGCTCGACGACACCTCCCCGTACCCTCGACTGGCCCACGCCGGCGGCCGACAGCCCCCGCTCCATCGACGACATGTGGCACGCCACCGTCAACGGCCGCGGCAAGCTGCTCAACGCCAAGACCTCGGACGAACTGAACAACGCCATCCAAAAGATGATGTCGGACATCGGCGGCAAGGAAGGCACCCAGTCCGGCGTCGCGGTGTCTACCGCGAGCTTGACCAAGGACACCAAGAAGTACACCCCGCGCTACACGCCCATCACCTGGAACGGCAACGTCACCGCCTACAACCTGGACCCGGCAACGGGCAACGAGACCGGCACTGCAGCCTGGCAGGTGGAGACGCTGGTGGCGACCGACCCCGTGACCGGGGCCAAAACCTATTCCTCCCTGATCCCGCCAGCAGCCAGCCGCAACATTTATGTCGGCAATGGCGCCAGCAGCGGCACCAGGGCGGTTCCGTTCACCTATCCGGCGCTGAATTCGGCCGGCCTGCTCAGTTCGATGACCGGCACAGTCAATGCTTCGCTCATCGATTTCCTGCGCGGAGATCCGATCAACGAGGATTCGAGCAATTCGAGCTCGAGCAGCACGGCCATCTACCGCGGCCGGGTCACGCGGCTGGGGGACATCGTCAACTCGACGCCGGTGTTCGTGAAGGACAGCGTGGACCTGCAATATGGCCCGTTGCCCAACGGAACCGGTGGCCTGCCAGCCGGCACGCCCGGCGCCAGCACCTACAACGCGTTCGTGGCGACGAAAAAAGCCCGCGCGGAAGGCGTGTTGTTCGTCGGCGCCAACGACGGCATGCTGCATGCCTTCCGTGTCGGCACCTACGATCCGGTCACCGGCGCCGTCGTGACGCAAGGCGGCTTGGAAACCTTCGCCTATGTGCCCAAGGCGTTGCTGCCGACCCTGAACCAGCTGGCCGACAAGACCTACACCCACCGCTTCTATGTCGATGGCCCCAATGTGGAAACCGACGCGTATTTCGGGGCCTCCGGCTGGGCCAACGTGCTCCTGGGCACCACCGGCGCTGGCGCTGGCACGCCGGGCAGCACTGGCGTCAGCCCCCGCACGGCGGTCTTCGCCCTCGACGTCACCAGCCTCAACACCAGCCCCACGTCGCTGAACGCCAGCAGCGTGCTCTGGGAAGTCAGCTCCACCAGCAGCGGGTTCGCCGAGCTCGGCTACGTGCTGACCGACGTGCAGGCCGGGCCAACCAAGAGTGGCGACTGGGTGGCCGTGTTCGGCAATGGCTACGAGAGCAAGTCCTGCCAGGCGCGGCTGTTCGTGGTCAACGTGCAGACCGGCGCCCTCATCCGGGAAATCAACACCGGCGTCGGCAGTTGCACGACCGCCGGCAAGAACGGCCTGGGCGGAGTGCGTCTGGTGCGCGACTCCAGGCAACGGGTCATCGGCGTGTACGCCGGCGACCTGCAGGGCAACCTCTGGAAGTTCAGCCTGAACGACAGCAACAGCAGCAACTGGAAGGTGGACCTGGGTGGCGCCCCGCTGTTGGCGGCCGGCCCGTCGCAGCCGATCACAGCGGCCCCGGCAATCGTGACGCTGACGTCGGCCACCCAGCCGGGCACCGGCTTCATGGTCGTCGCCGGAACCGGCAAGTTCTTCGAGGTGCCGGACATCCTCAATACCTCCCAGCAGTCGCTGTACGGGGTCTGGGATCCCCTGGCCTTCGGTGCCGGCACCATCCCGGCCGGAACTTCGCTGAGCAACAAGTCGCTGCTGGTCCAGCAGACTGTCGGTTCGGCCCAGGCCGGCCCGAACGGCAACACCTACTTCGCGGTCTCGAACAACCCGGTGAGTTACACCGGCGCGGGCGCCAAGCGCGGCTGGTGGATCGACTTCCCCAACACCGGCCAGCGCCTGGTCTATCCACTCGACCTGCTTGTCTCGCGCTTCGTGCTGGCGGATACGATCTCCCCGGCCAACGTGTCGCTGGACCCGTGCTCGAACACCACCAGCGGCACCGGCTATGTCTATCTGATCGACGCGCTGAACGGCGGCGGCCCGACCGAAGCCGTTCTGGACACCAACGGCGACGGCAACGTCAACACCGCGGACATGGTCGTCAGCGGCCTGGAGAGCAAGGCCGACGGCCGCAACGTGACGCTGGAACTCAGCAAGACCGCAACGAGCTCCGAGTTCGTCAACGTCAGCGCGAGCGCCGGCGCCATCATCGTGTCGCTCTCCTGCCGCCTGACCAACTCGTGCCCGCCACCGGCGTCGGGAGCGACCAGGTTCAAGAGCCGCGAATGGCGCCAGCTGTTCATGCGCTAGGCTTGCGCGACCACAACGACTGAAGGTGACCTGATGACTGCACCCGTTTTCATCCGCAGCGGCGAACGCCGGCCAGACCGCGGCTTCACACTGATCGAAATCATGATCGTGGTGGCCATCCTGGGCATCGTGGCCGCAGTCGCCCTGCCCTCCTACCGCAGCTACATCGACCGCGCCAAGCGCGCCGATGCGCGCACCCAGCTGCTGCAGGTTTCGCAGTTCATGCAGCGGTTCTACACGGCCAACGACCAGTACAAATTCGACCGCGCCGGCAACCAGGTGAACGACAAGATCCCCGACAACCTGAAGCGCTCGCCCGCCGACGGCACACAGGTCTACGAGTTGACGGTCGATTCCACAACCGTGAGCTACACCTTGACCATGGCCCCGACGGCCGGATCGCCCATGGCCAGCGACCCCTGCGGCGCGTTCACCCTGACCTCGACCGGGGTGCGGGGCGTCACCGGAGCCAAGCCCAGGGACGAGTGCTGGAAGTAAGGTCGCCCGCGAACCGGTCGGTCCAGGGACGATGAACTCCACGCTCGCAGGGTTTGCCGCGCAGGCTGTCAGGCTGGCGCAGGCCGCTCCGTGGTCGGCATCGCCCAACCCGAGGGTCGGCTGCGTCCTCACCGACAGCGCGGGACGGGTGCTGGGCCAGGGATCCACCCAGCGCGCCGGCGGACCTCACGCCGAGATCATGGCCCTGAGCGATGCCGCAGCACTTGGCCATTGCGTCGCTGGCGCCACCGCGTGGGTCACGCTCGAGCCCTGCTCGCACCAGGGGCGCACCGGCCCCTGCTGCGACGCCCTGGCGGCTGCCGGCATCGCCAGGGTCGTCGCATCGCTGCAGGACCCCAATCCACTGGTCGCCGGCCGCGGCTTCCAGCGCCTGCGCGTGGCCGGCGTGCAGGTTGAAATCGGCCCCGGAGCCGCCGAGTCGCGCGAACTCAACATCGGTTTCTTCAGCCGGATGATCCGCAAAACGCCGTGGGTGCGGATGAAGATCGCTGCATCGCTCGACGGCAAGACGGCGTTGGACAACGGCGCCAGCCAGTGGATCACCTCCGACGCTGCGCGCACCGACGGCCACGCTTGGCGGGCCCGTGCCGATGCGATCCTCACCGGCATCGGAACGGTGCTGGAAGACGATCCGCAGCTGGACGTGCGGCTGGTGGAAACGCCGCGCCAACCCCACCTCGTGGTTGTCGACAGCCGGCTCGAGACACCGCTGGCGGCCAGGCTCTTCGCACCAACCCGCCAGCTGTTCATCTACTTCGCCGTCCGGGACCCGGCGCGGGAGATCGCGCTGCAGGCCAAGGGCGCGACGCTGGTGCATCTGCCGGGGCCGGGCGGCAAGGTCGACCTGGCCGCCATGCTGCGCGACCTGGCCCAACGCGAAGTCAACGAACTGCACGTGGAAGCCGGGCACAAGCTGAACGGCTCTTTCGTGCGCGAGGGCCTGGTCGACGAATTCCTGGTGTATCTCGCGCCCAAGCTGCTCGGTCAGGGCCGCGGCATGGCTGGCTTCGGCCCCATCGCCGACCTCGCGGCCGCGGTTCCGCTGCAATTCCTCAGCACCCAGATGACCGGTCCGGACCTGCGCATCGTGGCCCGCATTCCGGGGCGCGACGCGTTCTAGCCTCAGGCCCTTTGCGGCCCGTTCCGGGGGTGGCGCCCAATCCCTGCGAAAATAGTGCAATGTTTACCGGAATCATCACCGGCGTGGGGCGCATCGCCGCCGTCCACGACCTGGGTCGCTCTTTGCAGCACGGCAAGCGCCTGACTATCGAGGCGCCCGCCGGCTACCTCGACGACGTCGGCCTGGGCGACAGCATCGCCATCAACGGAGCCTGCATGACGGTGACCCGCGTGGATCCCGCCGAGCGCCAGTTCACGATCGAAATTTCCGCCGAATCCCTGGACAAGACTGCCGGCCTGGGCGAGCCCGGTCCGGTCAATCTCGAAAAGGCGCTGCGGGCGCATGACCGCCTCGGTGGTCACATGGTGTCCGGCCACGTGGACGGCATCGGCACGGTCAGCTTCTTCGCCCCGGTCGGCGAAAGTTGGGAGCTGCGCTTGCTGGCACCGAAAGCGCTTGGCAAGTACCTGGCGTACAAGGGCTCGATCACGCTCAACGGCGTGAGCCTGACGGTCAATGCCATCGCCGATCTGGCCGACGGCACCCAGGCGAGCATCAACCTCATCGCCCACACCGTGCAGAACACGGCGCTGGGCAGCCTCCAGGCGGGAAGCCGCGTCAATCTTGAAATCGACCTGATCGCGCGCTACGTCGAGCGCATGCTCAGCGTCGACCCGCAACAGCAGAAAGCCAGCCAATGAGCGCGCGCGCCCCCGTCAAGATTTCGCCGGTCGAGGAGATCGTCGCCGACATGAAGGCCGGCCGCATCGTGATCCTGGTCGACGAGGAAGACCGCGAGAACGAAGGCGACCTGGTGCTGGCAGCCGACCACGTAAGCCCCGAGGCGGTCAACTTCATGGCCCGCTTCGGTCGCGGCCTGATCTGCCTGACACTCACCCGCGAGCATTGCGAACGGCTGCGGCTGCCGCCGATGGTGGCTCGCAACGGCACCAAGATGGGAACGGCGTTCACGGTGTCGATCGAGGCGGCGCAAGGCGTCACCACCGGCATCTCGGCGGCGGACCGCGCCCGCACGGTACAGGCCGCCGTGGCGAAGAGCGCCGGGCCGGACGACCTGGTGCAACCCGGCCACATCTTTCCGCTGCAGGCGGTGGATGGGGGCGTGCTGATGCGCGCCGGCCACACCGAGGCGGGCTGCGACCTGGCGGGCCTGGCCGGCCTGACGCCGGCCGCGGTGATCTGCGAGATCATGAAGGACGACGGCACGATGGCCCGGCTGCCGGACCTTCAGCTGTTCGCCGCCGAACACGGGCTGAAGATCGGCACCATCGCCGACCTGATCGAGCACCGCAGCCGCAACGAGTCGCTGGTGACCAAGATCGGCCAGCGCTCGCTCCAGACAGCCTTCGGTGAATTCACCGTCCATGCCTTCCGCGACAAGCCAAGCCAGGGCCTGCACCTGGCGCTGGTGAAGGGCCGCTGGAGCCAGGATGACATCGTGCCGGTGCGGGTGCACGAGCCGCTGTCGGTGCTCGACGCGCTGGAGGTCGGCCGGGCCATGCATTCCTGGAGCCTGGAAACCAGCCTGGCGCACATCGCCCGCCAGGGCCAGGGCGTCGCCGTGCTGCTGAATTGCGGCGAAACCGGCGAGCAATTGCTGGCGCAGTTCGAAGGCACGGCCAAGCCTTCGCAGGCGCCCGAGCGCGGCCGCATGGACCTGCGCACTTACGGCATCGGCGCGCAGATCCTGCGCGAGTGCGGCGTGCAGCGCATGAACCTGATGGGCCCGCCGCGCCGCATGCCGAGCATGGCCGGCTACGGCCTAGAAATCGTCGGCCACCTGAATCCCGAACCCACCAAGGACTGAAAGAGCATGATTGGCGCAAACCAGGGCAATGCCGCGCGGCAGGGCGGAAAAGGAATGTCCATCGGCATCGTCCAGGCCCGCTTCAATCAGGGCGTCACCGACGCAATCGCCGTTGCCTGCAAAGGCGAACTGCTCGCGCTGGGCGTGGCCGACAAGGACATCGACCACGTGCTGGTGCCCGGCGCGCTCGAAATCCCGGTCGCGCTCCAGGCGCTCGCCGAGAAGGGCCACTACGATGCACTGGTTGCGCTGGGCTGCATCATCCGCGGCGAAACCTATCACTTCGAACTGGTGGCGAACGAGTCCGCGGCGGGTGTCAGCCGTGTGTCGCTCGACTACCGCCTGCCCATTGCCAACGTCATCCTGACCACCGAAAACCTCGAACAGGCGATCGCCCGCCAGACCGACAAGGGCGTCGATGCCGCCCGCGTCGTGGTCGAAATGGCCAACCTGCTGGACCACCTTTCATGACCGAAGACAACAAGCCCGCCCGCGGCCAGACCGCCACGGGAGCGCGCAAGGCCTCGGCCAAATCCAGCCGCAGCCGCGCCCGCGAATTCGCCCTGCAGGCACTTTACCAGCACCTGGTGGGACGCAACGATGCGGCGTCCATCGATGCATTCACGCGCGACCTGGCCGGCTTCCACAAGGCCGACTCAGTCCATTACGACGCGCTGCTGCACGGATGCATCCGAGAGGCGGCGCAGCTGGACGCGCTCATCCTGCCGCTGCTGGATCGCAAGCTGGCGGAGATCTCGCCGATCGAACACGGCGTGATGTGGATCGGCGCCTACGAGTTCAAGCACGCGCCGGACGTGCCGTGGCGGGTCGTGCTGAACGAATGCATCGAGCTGGCCAAGGAATTCGGCGGCACCGACGGCCACAAGTACGTCAACGCGGTCCTCAACGGCCT
>JACMQP010000016.1 GCA_014376915.1 Ramlibacter sp. | reverse complement strand
GGCAGGCTGCGGACCTTGAGCCGGTGGTTTTCTTCGCGCCGCGCGGCATAGGGCTGGCCCAGCACCTCGACCTCGCCGCCAACACGGTGGCGCTGGCCGACCAGCGCCTCCACCAACTCGCGCTGGCCATTGCCGGAGACGCCGGCGATGCCCAGGATTTCACCTGCCCGCACCGAAATGCTCAGGTCACGAACCGCCAGCGTGCCGCGGTCGCTGGCAACGTCGAGCTTGCGCACGGAGAGCAACGGCACCTGCCCCTCATGAATGGCTACGAGTGAATCCGCTGCGTGCGCGGCCGCGACGTCGCTTTCGGTCCGCGACGCGCTGGCATCGCCGACCATGGCCTGCGCCAGCAAGGTCGGCGTGGTGGCGCGGACGGCACAGGTGTGGACCGACTTGCCGCGCCGCAGCACTGTGACGTCGTCCGCATAGGCCATGACCTCGCGGAACTTGTGGGTAATGATCAGGACCGTGCAGTGGCCGGCCCGCGCGAACGCCCGAACGTGGCCCAGCACCTGGTCGGCCTCTTGTGGTGTCAGCACCGAGGTCGGCTCATCGAGGATCAGCAGGCGTGGCTTGAGATACAGCTGTTTGAGCAGCTCCAGCTTCTGCTTCTCGCCGGCCGCGAGCTCGGACGGGCGCGCATCGAGGTCCAGCGTGAACGGTGTCGACGCGAGGAACGCCTTCAGCTCTGCCCGCTTGGCCTTCCAGTCGATGAGCGCCGGCGTCTTGCCGTCGGCCAGCAACAGGTTCTCCGCCACCGTCATGCCCGGCGCCAGCGTGAAGTGCTGGTAGACCATGCCGATGCCCAGCGCCCGCGCCACCACCGGGCTGGCGATGTGCTGCTCGCGACCGTCGGTGACCACCGCGCCTTCGTCCGGCCGCTGGAATCCGGCGACACACTTCACGAGCGTGCTCTTGCCGGCACCGTTCTCTCCCAGCAGGGCGTGCACGCTGCCGGCCGCCACCTTCATCGTCACGTGGTCCAGCGCCACCAGGCTGCCGAAGCGCTTGGTGAGGTCGTAGGTTTCCAGGGCCATCGCACCGGTCGGTGCCGGGATCGGATCAATGTGGAGGGTCGTCATGGGGATGGTCCCGTTTCAGGCCCGGGATGACAACGTTTGCAGCACGTCGCCCGACGTCGCATGCACACCGAACACCCCGCCCTGCATCGTCACCATCTTCAGCGCCGCTTCGTGGTTGCCGCGGTCGGTGGCGGCAGTGCAGTCAGACAGCAGCAGGCATTCGAAGCCGCGGTCGTTCGCCTCGCGCATCGTGGTGTGGACGCAGACATCGGTGGTGATGCCGGCCAGCAGCAGGTTGACGATGCCGCGCGTGCGCAGGATCAACTCCAGGTCGGTCGCATGGAACGAGCCCTTGCCCGGCTTGTCGATGACGATCTCGCCGGGCAGCGGCGCCAGCTCAGGGATAATTTCCCAACCCGGTTCGCCGCGCACCAGCACCTTGCCGCAGGGCCCGTTGTCACCGATACCGGCGCCCAGCTGCCGAGAGCGCCAGCGCTTGTTGGCCGGCAGGTCCGACAGGTTCGGCCGATGCCCTTCGCGCGTGTGCATCACCGTGTAGCCGGCCGCGCGCATTGCGGGCATCAGCTTGCGCAGCGGCTCGATCGGTGCGCGGGTCAGCGAGATGTCGTAGCCCATCTTGTCGACATAGCCGCCGACACCGCAGAAGTCGGTCTGCATGTCGATGACGATCAGCGCGGTGTTCGACGGCTTGAGGTCGCCGTTGTACGGCCACGGGTAGGGATTGGCGGGGATGAAGCGTTCCATCGCGCCGGCCTTACGCCGCCTTCTTTACCGACACGGCGGCCGAGTCCGGCACCAGCGGATGCGCCTCCGGGCCCTGGTAGCCGCGGGTCGGCGCCGCGAAGCCGCAGCTGGTGCCGTCGGTCACTTCCACGTCCCATTGCAGTTTGTACTTGCCGGCCGCCATGTCGTGCATGTAGGTGTACGGACAGTCCTGCGCGCCGCCCTTGACCGCCACATAGCCGCGGTGATACAGCTGGTAGATGTTGTTTTCCACGCCCCAGCCGCTGCGCGCCTCGCGCACCAGGTCCGGCCGCAGCTCGCAGGTGATGATCTCGTCGACCCGCCCGCCGCCTTCCACCAGCACGGTGCCGTCGAAGTTGCAGAACATGCCCTCGCCCATCGAGTCGAAGCTGCCGTCGCTGCCGCACATGCAGACACTGGCGGTGTAGGCGAGGTTGCAGAAGGCGTTGGCCTGGTTGGTGATCTTCCAGCTGTTGCGGATCGGCGCGGTGTAGCCGGCGGTGCGAATGATGATCTCGGCGCCCTTGTACGCGGCCTCGCGCGCCATTTCGGGAAACATGCCGTCGTGGCAGATGATGAGGGACAGCTTGCTGCCGTTGGGTCCGTCACACACGGGGATGCCGACGTTGCCCGGCTCCCACGGCTCCACCGGGATCCACGGATGGAGCTTGCGGTAGTACAGCCTGATGGCGCCGGTGTCGTCGATGATCAGGCCGCTGTTGTACGGGTTGCCGCCGGGGTTGTGCTCCATGATCGAGAAGCAGCCCCAGATCTTGTTAGCGGCGCATGCCTGCTTGAAGGCGGCGACCTCGGGCCCATCGAGCGAGCACATGATGGCCGGGCTGGTGTCCATCGACAGCCCGTGCAGCGAGTATTCCGGAAAGACCACCAGATCCATCGTCCCCTGGTTGCGCCTGGCCTTGGCCACCATGTCGCAGATGCGCTGCGTCTGCGCGGCGAGATCGGCCGGCGTCACGACGACGGGCAGCTGTAGCTGCACCAGGCCCAGCACCACGCCGTGCTTGGATTTGTTCAAACCACCTAAACCGCTCATGACTTGCTCCTTCTCAGTCGTCCGTAGGACGATTCATTGCTTGCTTCCAAGCTCGCCCGGGCTGCCGCTGACCACGCTGCCGGGGCGGCAGGTGATCACCAGGATCAGCAGGGTGAGCACATAGGGAACGATGTTGAAGAGGTGGTAGCCCCACCCGATGCCGACCGACTGCAGGGCCGGGCCGATCGCGCCGGCGCCGCCGAACAGCAGCGCCGCGCCGACGCAGCGCAGCGGGCTCCAGCGGGCGAAGATGACAAGGGCCACCGCGATCAGGCCCTGGCCGCTGGAGACGCCTTCGTTCCAGCTGCCGGGATAGAACAGCGTCAGGCAGGCGCCGCCGAGGCCCGCGATCATGCCGCCGGCCGCCGTCGATGCGATGCGGATGCCGGAGACCGAGTAGCCGAGCGCGCGCGTCGCATTGGCCGAGTCGCCGGCCATACGCACCAGCAGGCCGGCGCGCGTGTTGGCGAAGGCCCACCAGAGCGCGAGCGCCAGCGCGATCCCGATCGGCACCAGCGGATTGACCTGTAGCGCCGAGCGCACAGCAGCCGAATCGCTCCAGTTGCCCAGCGCGATGAAGGGCAGCTGCGGCGCCTGCGGCTGGATCAGCGGCTTGCCCAGGTAGAAGGCCAGCCCGGTACCGAGCAGCATGAGTGCGATGCCGGTGGCCACGTCGTTCACGCGCGGCATCGAGCACAGCACGCCGTGCAGGGCTGCAAGCAAGCCGCCGGTGAGCGCTGCGGCCAGGACGCCGGTCCACGGCGAACCACTGAGGTACGAGGCACCGAAGGCCGACATCGCGGACAGCACCAGCACGCCTTCCAGCCCGAGGTTGATCCGGCCCGACTTCTCGGTGAGGCACTCGCCGAGGCTGACGAACAGGAACGGCGCGCCGACCCGCAGCGCTCCGCCGACGATGCCGGCGAGGAAGATCAGAGCCTGGTCCGCGGTCATGCGATCTTGTCCTCCATCGCCACTTGCGCCGGGCTCAAGCCCGACGGCGTCTGCGCCGAACGGACGATCCGTAGCCACAGCGTCTTCCAGTCCACATCCCGCAGCGACTCGCTGGCCAGGATCAGCACGAAAGCGATGCCCTGCAGCACCTGGACCGATGCATCGGGCAGGCCAAGCCGCCGTTGCAGCAGGCTGCCGGCAGCGCCGAATCCGCCGAACAGGATCGCGACGGGGATGATGGCCACCGGGTTGTGCCGCGCGATGAAAGCCACCAGGATTCCGGCGTAGCCGTAGCCGGCAATCAGCGATGCGTTGGCGCTGGTGTGGACCGCGGCCACCTCCACCGCGCCGGCCAGCCCCGCAGCGGCCCCGCCCAGCGCACAGGCCAGCAGGATCAGATGCGACGCCGGCAGTCCAACCAGTTGCGCGGCACGCGGGTTGCCGCCGACAATCCGCACGGAAAATCCGGACCGCGTGATGCGCAGCCACAGCCCCGCCGCAAGGCAGGCGACGACGCCGAGCACCAGTCCCCAGTGAACGTCGGAGCCGCCGATGCCGCCGATGCGAATGCCTTCCTCCAGCGCGTGGGTCGATGGCTTGTTGAGGCTGGAAGGGTCGCGCAGCGGCCCTTCCACCAGATGCTTGAACAGGCCGATCGCCACATAGGCGAGCAGCAGGCTGCTGATGGTTTCGTTGATGCCACGGTGCTGGCGCAGCCAGCCGGCGAGCGCGATCCACAGCGCGCCCGCCACGGCCGCGGCGGTGCAGACCAGCACGGTGCCGGCCATGTTGGCCGGCAGTGGCAGCGCTTGGGCCAGGGCGGCGCTCGCCAGCCCGCCGAGCACCAGCGCACCTTCACCGCCGATGATCACCAGGCCGGCGCGCATCGGGATCGCGACGCACAGGGCGGTGAGCATCAGCGGGGCCGCGCGCTGCAGCGTGTTCTGCCAGGAATACCAGTCGCCGAAAGCTCCCTTGAACAGCAGCAGCCAGACCTGTAGCGGGTTGACGCCAGCGAACCAGACGAACACGCCGAACAGCAGCAGCGCGGCCACGATGGCCGCGGCCGGCAGCAGGATTTCCCAGAGCAGATTGCGCATGCCCGTCAGGCGACAGACCCGATCACGCCTTCGACCAGGTAGTTCATCTTCTCCAGCTCGATGTCGGTCTGCTTGAACGACTTTCCGGCCGGAATGATGATGGCGCCCTTATTGTCCTTGAGCGGGCCCTTGAAGATGTCGAAGCTGCCGGCGACCATCTTCGCCTTGGTGGCGTCGGCGCTCTTTTTCGCCGCGTCCGGAACCATCGGACCGTAAGCCGACATCTTGACGTAGCCTTCCTTCAGGCCGCCGCGCAGGAAGTTGGGGTGCGGCTTGCCGCTGCGCGCCGCTTCCAGGAAGGTGGTGTACGCCGTGAGCCAGTTCCACTCGGCTCCGGTCAGGTAGGCGTTGGGCGCCAGCTTGGCCTGGCTGGCGTGGTAGCCGCAGACCATCTTGCCGCGCTTGGCCGCGGTCTCGACCACAACCTTCGGACCGTCCACATGCATCGTGAACACGTCCACGCCCTGGTCGGCCATGCTGTTGGTGGCTTCGGCTTCCTTGACCGGCATCGACCAGTCGCCGGTGAAGATCACGTTGGTGGTGATGCCGGGCTTGACCGAGCGTGCGCCAAGCGTGAAGGCGTTGATGTTGCGCAGCACCTGCGGAATCGGCTTGGCGGCGACGAAGCCGATCTTGCCGCTCTTGCTCATGTGGCCGGCAATCACGCCGTTGAGGAACTGGCACTCTTCGATATAGCCGAAGTAACTGCCGGCATTCTTCGGGTGCTTGCCCTCCGTCCACAGGCCGCCGCAATGTGCGAAGCGGACATCCGGGAACTTGGGCGCCACCGCCAGGATGTGCGGATCGAAGTAGCCGTACGACGTAGGGAAGACCAGCGTCGCGCCGTCTTGCGCGACCATGCCGGTCATGGCCTTCTGCACCGCCGCGGTTTCGGGCACGTTCTCTTCCTCAATCACTTTTACACCGGCCATCTTCTTGAGCGCCGTGGCGGCCTCGGCCTGGGCCTGGTTGTAGCCGTAGTCGTCGCGGGGGCCGACATAAATCACGCCGACGGTGATCGGCTTTTGCGCGAAGGCCAGTTCGCTGAACGCGCCCAGCGTGCCGGCGGCGCCGAGAGCGGCGAGTTGTTTCAGGGATTCGCGGCGATTGAATTGAGTCATGACGATGCTCCAGGACAGGTTGAGAGAAAGACGACAGCGGAATGCAGGGGATTCAGGCGATGAGGCTCACGTGGGCGCTGACGACGCGCCAGCCCTGCGGGGTGCGCAGCCAGGTCTGGCTTTGCCGGCCGGCCGGGCTGCCGGTGCGCAGGAATTCGGTGTTGGCGGTGGCGAAGTCACGGCCGTAACTGGTGATCACGGTGCGCTGCAGCGTTCGCTGAAGTCCCTGGGCAGGACGCGCAGCCCGGAAAGCGCGGATCGCGTCGGAGCCGAGCAGGTTCTCGCCCACGCCGTAGCGCAGGGTGTGCGGGCTGTCCCAGAACAGCTCGTCGAGGACAGCGACGTCGTTGCTGACCAGCGCCCGTTCGTAGCGGTCGAACACGGCCGTGACTTCGGCCAGCACGTCGGGAAGGTTGATTTCCATCACAGCGCGGTTTTCCTGGTGTGGGCAATGCCGGCCTGCGACAGCGTCCAGCCGGCGCGCAGGCAGAGGTCTTCGCGCCAAGGCGCGGCGATCAGCTGCACGCCGACCGGCATGCCGCCGCTGTCCTGCGGCCAGAGCGGCGCCACGGCCACCGGACAGCCGGCGAACGAGATGGGTTGGGTCAGCAACCCCACCGCGGCGCGGCAGGGAAGCTGCTTGCCGTCGATGTCCAGCCATTCCGTGCCGATCACCGGCGCGCTGACCGGCGTGGCCGGCGCCAGGAGCAGGTCCCAGTCCTTGAACAAAGCATTGACCTTTTCGCGGTAGATGCGGCGAAAGCGCTGCGCCTGGACATACCAGGCGCCGGGCTGCAGCGCGCCGGCGATGAAGCGATCCACCGACAGCGGCTCGAACTCCTGGACGCGCGTGCGCAGGTCAGCCAGGTGCAACGTGCCTCCTTCGCTGGCGCCGGTGATGAAGGCGGCGGCGCGCGCCAGCGCGGTATCGGGCCAGTCCACCGGCTGCGTCGCGCCGAGAGCTGCTGCGGCGGCAGCCACCGCCGCGCGGGCAGGCGACGTGGCGTGGTCATGGAAATAACCTCCCAGCACACCGATTCGAAGACCCTGAACGCCTCGCGCGAGTGACGACGCGACAGGCTGGACGAACTGCGCATGGCAGCCAGGATCGAGTGCGTCGGGCGCCTGCAATGCGTCATATGCCAGCGCCAGCAGCTCGACGCTGTCCGCCAGCGGTCCGAGGTGGTCCAGGCTGTGCACGAACGGGTAGCTGCCGCGGCGCGACAACCGCCCGAACGTGGGCTTGAGCCCCCAGACCCCGCACAGCGAGGCCGGCACGCGGATCGAGCCGTTGGTGTCGGAGCCGAGCGCCAGCGCAACCTGGCCTGCGGCGACGGCGGCGCCCGAACCGCCGGAAGAGCCGCCACTGATGCGCGCCAGATCATGCGGGTTGTGGCACGGCCCGTAGTGGGTGTTCTCGCAGGTGAATCCGTAGGCGTACTCGTCCATGTTGAGCGAGCCGACCAGCACCGCGCCGTTGGCCTTCAGCCGCTGCACCAGGAACGCGTCGGCAGCGGCCGGCGGATGGCTTCGGTTGATGATCGATCCAGCCAGCGTCACCTCGCCTTCGATGTCGAACAGGTTCTTCACGGCGTACGGCAGCCCCGCCAGCGGCGGCAGGGCCTCTCCCCGGTGGCGCTTTCCGTCGACGCCGGCGGCCTCGCTACGCGCTCGCGCCAGGCTTTTGCCGGTGAAGGCATTGACCCGGCCGTCGGTTTCCTCGATGCGGTCGATCGCGGCCTGCAGCGCCTGCGCCGCACTCAATTCGCCACTGCCGATCGCACGGAGTGTCTCCAGGCCTGGGGCTGCCACGTGCCTCATCGTTGCTGGCCCGCGCCCGGAGGGGATGGGAACGGCAGCGGGCAGTAGATCTCGGCCGGCTCGTCGGCCACGTCCAGGCCGGCCTGTTCCAGTTGCTGCGCCATCGCCGCAGTGCGACCCAGGTGAATCGCAACCCGCCGGGCCTGGTCGTCGTCGATGCTGATCCCCAGCACCACGGCCGAGGTCCTGACGTAGTCGAGAAGCTGTTCTTCGCTCATGGGGTTTGCTGTCTCCGCGTGGACTTGATGGCGCCGGTCAGCGCCGCACTTCGCGCTGGAAGATCTCCAGGCTGCGCTTCTTGGTGGCGATGAAGCTCGGCTCCGACAACGTCTCCACCGTGCGCGGCCGGGCGTCGCCGTAGGGCAGGATCTCGGCGATGCGGGTCGGCCGCTTGGTCAGCAACAGCACCTGGTCAGCCAGGTACACCGCTTCTTCCAGGTCGTGCGACACCAGCAGCATGGTGGTGCCGGTCTGCATGAACACTTCCTGCAGCTTTTCCCGGATGAACAGCGTCATCTCGAAATCGAGCGCCGAGAACGGCTCGTCCAGGAACAGTACCTCGGGCTTGGGAGCCAGTGCCCGCATGATCGACGCCGTCTGCTGCTGGCCGCCGGACAATTCGTAGGGGTAGCGCCGCAGGTCGAATTTCACATCGAACGACGCCACCAGTTCGGCCATGCGGCGATCGACTTCGGCCTTAGAGCGGCCTTCCAGCTTGAGCGGATAGGCGATGTTGTCGATGGTCCGCATCCAGGGAAACAGCGCCTCCCGGTAATTCTGGAAGACGTAGCCGATCTTGGTGTCCTTGAGCGTCTTGCCGTCGAACAGGATCTCGCCAGCGTCGATCGGCACCAGGCCGGCGATCATGTTGATCAGCGTCGACTTGCCGCAGCCGTTGGGCCCGAACACGGAGACGATCTTGTGCTTGGGGATGTCGAGGTCGAAGTTCTCGTACAGCGGCCAGCCGGCGAAGTACTTGGTCAGGCCGCGGATCGTGATTTCGGTGCCGGCCGGTCCGGGTTTGAAGGGCGGCACCGGAACATCGGCGAACACCGGCGCGTGGAGGACGGCGCTCATCGTCCACTCCAGTGCACGATCCGGCGCTCCGCCAGCAGGAACAGCACATTGAGCGCATAGCCCAGCGCGCCGGCCGCCAGGATGGCCGCGTACATGCTCTTGACGTTGAGCACTTGCTGCGCATCGATGATGCGGTGGCCCAGGCCATTCTCGGAGCCGATGAACATCTCGGCCACGATCACGATGACCAGGGACATCGACACCGCCGAGCGCAGACCCACGAACGAGGGCTGCAGGCTTTCCCAGATCAGCACGCCGCGGAAAATCTGCCAGCGCGACGCCCCCATCACCTTCGCGGCCATCACGCGCTGCTTGCGCGCGTTGATGACGCCGTAGGCGCTGTTGAACACCACGATCAAGAAGGCGCCGAAGGCTGCGATGGCCACCTTGTTGATGTCCGATACCCCGAACACCATCAGGAACAGAGGGATCAGCGCCGAAGCTGGAGTCGAGCGGAAGAAGTCGACCAGGAATTCGACGCTGCGGTAGGCCTTTTCATTGCTGCCCAGCACCACGCCCAGCGGCATGCCGATCACGGCTGCGATCGCAAAGGCCTGCAGCGTGCGCTTGACGGTGACTGCAAAGTCAGTGAGCAGCGGACCGCCCGCGAGGCCGGTGACCAGCGTCAGCAGCGTGTCCATCGGCAAGGGCAACAAGATCGCCTTGATGAAACCGAAGCGGACGACG
>JACMQP010000167.1 GCA_014376915.1 Ramlibacter sp. | reverse complement strand
GCGGTCTGCAGGCCCTCGGCCAGGAACTTGCGACTGGACTGGATCTCCGGGTCGGTGGTGTAGCTCACCACCACGCCCGGCGCCTTGAAGCCCTCGGCTGCAACGCTCGCCAGGCCGCGTGACTCGAACAGTGCGCGGACCTTGCGGCCCAGGTCTTCCTGTTCGGCCTTGACCCTGGCGAAGCCATACGCCTGCGTTTCCTTCATGGCGGCATCGAGGCGCATCAGGGCGTCGGTGGGCAGCGTGGCGTGATACGCGTGGCCACCGCCTTCGTAGGTTTCCATGATCTGCAGCCACTTCTTCAGGTCGCAGGCGAAGCTGGAACTGGTGGTGCCGTCGATGGCCTTGCGGGCCCCTTCGCTCAGCATCACCATGGCGCAGCAGGGCGAGCTGCTCCAGCCCTTCTGCGGCGCGGAGATCAGTACGTCGACGCCGGTGGCCTTCATGTCGACCCACATCGCGCCGGAAGCAATGCAATCGAGCACGAACATGCCGCCCACTTCATGGACCGCGTCGGATACGGCCTTGAGGTAGCTGTCCGGCAGGATCATCCCGGCGGCGGTCTCGACGTGGGGGGCGAACACCAGCGCAGGCTTCTGCGCGCGGATGGCGGCCTGCACTTCCTCGATCGGGGCCGGGATCCACGGCGATTGCGGGCCGCTGGCGGTCTTGCGCGCCTTGATCACCTTGGACGACTTGGGGATCTGGCCCATGTCGAAGATCTGGGTCCAGCGATAGCTGAACCAGCCGTTGCGGATGACCAGCACGTCCTTGCCGCCGGCGAACTGGCGCGCCACCGCTTCCATGCCGAACGTACCGCTGCCGGGAACCAGCGCGACCGAATGGGCCTGGTAGGCGTCCTTCAGGATCGAGGAGATGTCTTTCATCACGCCTTGGAAACTGCGCGACATGTGGTTGAGGGCGCGGTCGGTGTAGACCACCGAAAATTCAAGCAGGCCGTCGGGATCGACGTTTGGCAGCAGTCCAGGCATGGTTCTCGCTCAGTAAACGGTAAGGGGTTGTCACCTTAGCACGGCTCCCTGAGCGCTGTGCGGCAGAAGGCCCGCAGCCCTTTCGGCGCCGGGGAGGCCCAGGCAACAGGCTGGCACTGCGGTGCGGCGCAGGTCAACCGCTCGACCAGCTTGTGCAATCCCGCAGGGGCCGGCGAGACGTTAGCATCGGTCCATGGACGACATCTCCTTTTCCCACGCCCCATCCGCCAACCGGTATGAGGTGCGCAATGACGGCGCCGTCGCCGCCCATGCCGACTATCACCTGCAGAACGGCGTCGTGGTGCTGACCCACACCGAGGTGCTGCCGGCCCACGAGGGCAAGGGCCTGGCCTCGAAACTGGCAAAGTTCGCACTCGACGATGTGCGCAAGCGCGGCTTGAAGATCACGCCCCAGTGCGAATTCATGGCGACCTATGTCGGACGGCACCCGGAATACGCAGACCTGGTGAGCGCCGCAGGCTGACCCGCGAAGTCAGTTCGGCGGACAGCCTCCGTTGACAGGCCAAAGGCTGCTCATACCGATCCAAACCGGCGCGATTCACCCCTTGCCGGCCGGCTT
>JACMQP010000166.1 GCA_014376915.1 Ramlibacter sp. | reverse complement strand
CTGGTGTTGGGACATCCACGCGAACGGAGGTCAGCCATGGGTGATCGTGTTGACCTTGATGCCTTCGTAGGCGGGGCCGCGGTTGACCCAGTTGTCTTCGAGTTGCGGCCGGGCTACCGCGTGTTGCTGGTCGCAGTCGACGGGGTTGCCCCGGGAGCGAGCGACTCGTTGAGCGAGGATCTGCTGGTGAGAGCCGAGCAGGAGGCAGGTCACCTGCTTGCGGACATCCCCGTAGAGGAGCTGCCGCACATCGGTGCGTGGCGCGAGGCGTACCGCGTGTTCGGTGCTAAGCCGCAGCGCACGCGTAACAGCTTGGAGGCCCTGACGCGACGTGCCGGCGCCGGGCTGCCGCGCGTCAACCGGCTGACCGATGTCTATAACGCGTTGTCGGTGCTGCACCAGGTCCCGCTCGGTGGTGAGGACTTGATGCGCTACGCAGGTAGCCCTCGACTCTTGAGGGCGACGGGCATCGAATCTTTCGACACGACGGCGGACGGCGAGCCCGTCATCGAGCACCCCGATGCAGGTGAGGTCGTGTGGCGTGACGACGACGGCGTGACCTGTCGGCGCTGGAACTGGCGGCAGGAAACCTGCCGGTCATGCCCAAGCCCGAATTGCCCGTGCCGAGCCCTCCGGCCTTGCCGGCACCGGCGTGCGCGTTTCGCATGCGCCCACCAGCATCGGAATTTCCGGACGTCGCAGGGGTGTCAGGCGCAGCTGGGGCCGTCACCTCTGTGGCGTTACCGGTTCCGGGACTGCCCGGCGCGTTGGCATTGCCACTGTTGACTGACTTGTCGCATGCGACCAGGGCCATCGCTGCGAACAAGACCAGGACCAACGCCCTGGTGCCTGTCATCTGGTCGTCGTAGTCGTCGTGCTCGACGACGGCGCCCCGGTCATGCTGCCCGTGGTGTTGGACGCGTCACTGCTGGCGCCGGCGGGGCCACCCATGGTGCTGGTGCTGCTAGGCCTGCCGGCCGTGTCGGTGCTGTTGCCTGTTGCCGAGGTGCCGGCGGTTCCCGTGGAGCCGGTCGAATTCGACATGCCCGAGGCCGACGACCTGTCGGTGTTGCTGGACGCCGGCGGCGGCATGTTGCTCGAGGTGCTGTTGCCGGTTCCCATGGTGCTGGAGGACGTATCGTCCTTCTTGCCGCAGGCGGTCAGCGACAGGACTGCCGCGGCGGCGAGGACAAGGATGGACGAACGGGTGATGGTTCTGGTGTTCATTTCAAAAGACTCCTTCTTGGATTTCAAACTGGATCAGCGTCGCCGCTCAGCGCTTGCCGCCGCTTTCAGTGGCCGTCTTGCTGGTCTGCTTCATGGCGCGGTTGGCGGCGGTTGCGCTGTCGGTGGCAGCGTCTTCGGTGCCGCTGGCCTCGCTCCCGGTGTCTTCGGGCTGCATGTCGGCGTTGGGCGTTTTGCCGGGCTTGGTGTCGGTCGGGCGCGCGCCGGGAGTGTCACGGATGCCCGGATGGGCTGGGTTGGCGGATTTCATGGCTTTGCTCCTTGTTAGGGTGAAGTCACAGTAGCCCCATCACCGACGCGAAGTGTCAGTGGGCCTTTGCCAATCGTGTAGGAGAACGACACGCCCGCTCAACCGTACATTTGCCTACGATTTGGGTGCCGTGCGGCGGCCACGGCGCCGGGCCATGGTCTTTTCGTACATGGCCATCAACGGCGTGACGGAGATGCCGTGCACCACGATCGATGCCACCACAACGGACAGGGTGAGCGATGTGAGTTGGTCTGCGACGCTCGGCGCAAGTCCGTGGTTGATCGCGTACATGAGGTAGTAGAGCGAGCCGATGCCGCGGATGCCGAACCAACCGACCAGCAGGCGCTGGTTGCCCGAGGCGCTCGAACCGGACAGGCCGATCGCAACCGAGAGCGGCCGGATCACCAGCAGCAGCAGCGGCACGAACCACCACACGGTGCCATGCCAGTCCACCGCCCACAACAGCGCGCCGATGGCGATCACCACTGTCACCTCGCCGATCCGCTCCAGCTGTTCGTTGAAGCCGAGCACGGCGTGCACCATGTACGCGGGCGCGTGTTCACGGTCGACGGCCGCCTGCTCCGCCGCGCTGGTGTCGGGTGCCGCGGCAGCCTGCTCCGCCACCTTGCGGCTGGCCACCGGGGCTGTGCTCTGCCGCTCCACGAGCCGGCGCAGCGCGACGCCGGCAGCGAAGACCGCGAGGAAGCCATAGCCCTTGAGCATCAGCGCCGTGCCGTACGACAGCGCCACCAGACCGAGGGCGAGAAAATCGTCGAGCCCCACCGCCTCCTGATGCTCCCGACGCAGGAACAGCACCAGCTGGCCGATCGCCAGGCCGAGGCCGGCGCCAACGCCGATGCCGCAGGCCACGCCCCACACGACGTCGACGGCAAACCAGCGCCAGCCGAAAGCGCCCAGGTCGTGCAGCCCGAGCAGGCCGAGTCCGAGCAGCACGAACGGGAAGGCGGTACCGTCGTTGAGGCCGCCTTCGCCGGTGAGCGCGAAACGCAGCTTGTCGCGATCGCCGGGCGTGTGCACCTGCACGTCGGACGCCAGCACCGGATCGGTCGGCGCCAGGATTCCGCCCAGCAGAATCGCCGCGCCGGCCGAAAGGCCCAGCAGCGTGTAGCCAACGGCGGCGATCGCCAAAGCGGTGACGATCATCGACAGCACTGCCAGCCGCAACGGCAGCATCCAGCGCCCGTCGCTGAGCGCGGAACTGAGCTTGAGGCCGGCGGAGAACAGCGAGATCAGCACCACCACCTCGGTGATTGTTTCAAGCAGCGCCGAGTATTTTCTGCTGTCAGCCCACAGCAGGCCAATGCCCAAAGGACTCACGGCCAGTCCCACCAGCAGGTAGAGCATGGCGGTGGACAGCGGCAGCCGCGCCAGCAGCGAGCCGCTCAGGGCCATGACGACCAGCAGCAGGCCGACGATCACCGACCAGATCGCGAAATCCATGGATCGGGGCGGTGTGAGCGCCGTCCGTCAGGACGGGCGCTTCTTGCCGCCGTTGCCCGCTTCGATATCGCTCGGGCCGTTGCGGTCTGACAGTATCTCGCGCGGCGGAGCCAGCTTGCCGCTGTCTGCGCCCTGCGCCGCCCAGGTGCCGCCGGTGCGCTCGTTGTTGCCGCGGCCGGACATCACCTCGTCGTCGTCGAAATTAAGCATGTCGCCCGCCATCGGGGCCTCGCCTGCGGCGCCATGGTCGCCCTCGTTGACGCTGCTCGGCGCCACGAGGCCAGGCTGGTTGTCGCTGGTGACGCCGATCTTGCCGGAACCGTCGCCGCGGGAATCGCGGTCATTGCTCGCGCCGTTGCCGACTTGCCGGGGTTGGTCCTTCTTTG
>JACMQP010000165.1 GCA_014376915.1 Ramlibacter sp. | reverse complement strand
GCCGCGCCGCCCGTTTCCGGCCGGCCAGGAGCCACCGAGCGCCAGAAGTTCGCCGCCCCGATCCCCAGCGCGACGATCGCAAACAGAAATACCGCGCCGAACATCGCCACCAGCGTGTTGTGCGGGAACACGGCGTAGAAGTTGCCGGCCAGCGGCGCATGCACCAGCGACCCGCCGGACCACAGCAGCAGCAGCACGAGGAACAACGCCAGCCCGCTGGCGGTGGCGAGCGCCACCGTCAGGCCGTTGCGCTGGTACAAGGCCCCGAGCGCCGGCGGCCAGGCATAGTCAGCATAGGTCTGTACCCGCACCACCGCCAGCGCCTGCGGCACGTTGACGGCGAACTCGTGCGGCGGCGCGTACTGGCAGGCGTGCAGGCAGGCGCCGCAGTTGTGGCACAGATTGGCCAGGTAGTGGATGTCGGCCTTGTTGAAGTCCAGCCGCCGCGTCATGGCTGGAAAGACGGCGCAAAAGCCCTCGCAGTAGCGGCAGGCATTGCAGATCTGCATCTGCCGCGCCACCTCGCCTTCGCCGGCAGTGAGCGGCAGCGCGCCGCCAGCCAGCGCCACGGCTTCGCGGGTCAGCGCTTCAAGCTGCTGCATGCGCGGCCTCCTTGAACGCGGCCCGTGCCGCCTGCGTGCCTGCGATTCGGCCAAACGCGGTTCCGATGCTCATGCCGACGCCCGCGGTGTAGCCCTTGCCAAGCACGTTGCCGGCCATCATTTCGCCGGCCACGAACAGGTTCTCACTCGGCTGGCCGCCGAAATGCACGGCTGCGTGTTCATTGGTCTTGAGTCCCAGATAGGTGAAGGTGATACCGGGCCGCAGCGCGTAGCCGTAGAACGGGCCCGTGTCGATCGGCCGCGCCCAGTGGGTCTTCGCCGGCACGAGGCCTTCGGTGTGGCAGTCGTCCAGCACCGTGTGGTCGAAGCTGCCGACACGGCAGGCCGCATTGAAGTCGGTGAGGGTCTGCATGAAGTTGGCCACGTCCAGCCCCAGTTGCTGCGCCAGTTCCGGCAGCGTGTCGGCCTTGGCACCTGGGAACACCGGCGGCATGAAGCAGCCGATCGGCTTGCTGTCGATTACGCAGTAGCCGATCTGGCCGGGCTGCAGCGCGACCAGCCGGCCCCAGATGGCGTATCGCTTGGGCCAGAAGTCCTCGCCCTCGTCGTAGAAACGCTTCGCCTCGCGATTGAGCATGACGCCGAGCGACACGCAGTCCACGCGCGTCACGATGCCGCCGTCGTACAGCGGCGCCCGGGCGTCGATCGCCACGCAGTGCGACTGCGACGGGTCGCCGATGATGTCGGCGCCGGCCTCCATCATGCGTTTCAGCAGCACGCCCTGGTTGAAGCGGGTGCCGCGGATCAGGAAGTTGTCGGCCGGCCATTCCCCGCGCTCGTTGCGGCCCCAGGCCTCGCGCATCCATTCGCGGTTCGACTCGAAGCCGCCGCAGGCCAGCACGCAGGTCCGGGCCTCGATCCGCTCGCTGCCAACACGGGCGGCAACGAAGCGGCCGCCGTCCAGCTCGATCGCGTCGACCGGTGCGGTGTAGCGGATCGCGACCCCGAGCTCCTGCGCGCTGCGGTAGTACGCGTTGAGAAGGGCCTTGCCGCCGCCCATGAAAAAAGCGTTGGTACGCGACAGGTGCAGCGTGCCCGAGAGCGACGGCTGGAAATTGACGCCGTGCTTGCGCATCCAGTCGCGACAATTCGACGAGGCGAGGATCACCAGCCGCGCCAGCTTCTCGTCGGTCATGCCGCCAGTGACCTTGAGCAGGTCCTGCCAGAACTCTTCCTCGGAATAGGCCTCGAGCAGCACATCCTGCGGCGCATCGTGCATGCAGCGCAGGTTGCGCACGTGCATCGAGTTGCCGCCGCGCCATTCGGGAGGGGCCGACTCCAGCAGCAGCACGCTGGCGCCGGCTTCACGCGCCATCAGCGCCGCGCACAGGGCGGCGTTGCCGCCGCCGATCACAAGGACATCGATCATGAAGATTTCGGGTGGGCAGGGGCAGAGGCCACTGTAGCGGCAACAGGTGGCGACCGCCAGCCAGGGGCCG
>JACMQP010000164.1 GCA_014376915.1 Ramlibacter sp. | reverse complement strand
CTTCAGCCGGCCGACCGGCAGCGGGTCCTGGTCGCCGCCGAAGCTCACCGGGAAGCCGGCCAGCACCTTGTCCCGCGCGCCCAGCACGTAGAGCATCTTGTCGCTCTTGTCGATGCGGACGGACAGGGCCGCTCCGGCGGGCTTCACGCCGCTGGTCACGTCCGTCACCACGATCGTGTCGCCGACGTTGAGCGGGCGGCCGCGGTTCAGGTCGGCCAGCAGTTTGGGCGCCATGTGGAAACGCTCGGACAGCGCCTCCTGCATCGACTCGTAGCCGAGCGCTGCCAGCTTGGCCTTGTCCATCGCCTCTTGCGGCAGCTTTTCGTAGGGGCCGGCAATGTCGGCCTCGGTCAGGGTGTAGCCGCTGAACAGCGGCGCCGCGTTCTCCTGCAGCGCGGCCCAGGTGCCGGCGTCGATCCTGCCGCTGGTGGGCAGGCCGCGCGACAGCTGGAACCCGGCCACGGCGCGCTGCAGGTTGCTGCTGAAGATGCCGTCGATCTCGCCCGGCGAGAACCAGGCGCGATCCAGCAGCACCTGGGCCCGCACCACCGCTGCGCCCCTGGAACCGGTCGCCAGCGGCGGCGTCGCCCCGTCGCCATTGAGCTGGGTGACGTGGGCGGCGGCGTCGGCCGGCACCGCGGCAGCGGCGTTCTTCGACGCCGGGGCGCTCTTGCGATGGGTCGCGGCAGTCGCCGCGGGCGCGGCAACCAACATTGCAAGCGTGGAAGCAACGGCGAGCAGCGTGAGGGCGAAGCGGCGCTGGAACGGGGCAGGAGGCAGATGGGGCATGAATGGTCGATCGAGGTGAAGCTGCCACCCTACGCCACTCGCCCCCGGGTTGGCTGTCGGCCTGTGCCGACGGCAAGGGTCAGCGGTTCCCCTGGCCCGCTGGTCGACCTTCTGCTCCTCGAGCTGCCGGCAGGCTGGCGCATGGCCGAACGTAATAGTTGTCGAACTCGCCCCGCTCGACCAGCTGGAAGCCGTGGCGCAGGTAAAAGCGATTGGATGCGCTGTCTCGCAGTGCCCCAACGCGCACAGGCAGGACCGCGGCATCCGCTTCGGCAATTACCAGAGCGAGAACGGCGGCACCGACCCCACGGCCTTGCGAGCCGGGCCGGACGTAGAGATGATCGAGCAGCAATCCGCCATCGCCGGGTTTGACCACCACGAAGCCCACGCGCTCGTCGCCGGACAGGATGTGGCGGGTGTGTGCCGCAGTGAAGCCGGACACGAAGCGCTCCCTCGCGCGCACCGGATCGAAGCGGCCGATGCGCTCCAGGCTCTCGCGCATGGCGTCGATCCGCAAGGCCACCAGCGCATCAAGATCGTCAGGCGCTGCCGCAGCGAGACTGACAGTGGCCATTGCGTCGCCGCTAGCCACAGCAGCAGCCTTCCATTTGAACCGGCAGGGCGCTTGACGCGGAGCGTGTCTGGACTTCCATGCGGGCCCGCCTTGCCGATAACGCTATTCCACCCGCTCGATGCCGGTCGGCTTGAAGCCCAGGTCCGCGGCCTTGCCCTTGCGGCCACGGGCGGCCCTGGCGTTGTTCAGCGACCGGATTTCCAGCGTCTCTTCGCGCTCCTTGCCGCCGCGG
>JACMQP010000163.1 GCA_014376915.1 Ramlibacter sp. | reverse complement strand
CGCGCAGCAACGAGCCCGAAATGGCCTTCGGCACCGACGAAGACAACTACCTCGGCATCGACCCCGACGTGCTGCAGTTCGACCTGGGCAGCGACCCACTGGCCTTCGCGGCCAAGCGCCTGGCCATCGCACGCGACCTGTTCAAGCGCCAGGAGACGCGCCAACTGCCGCCCGACCAAAGCTATGCCGTGCTGCGCCGTTCGCTCGGCTTCGCCATCAACGACGCGGCGCGTTCGATCGGCGTGCTGGCGCGCCAGATCGGCGGCGTGCGCACGCTGCGCGACTTCCCCGGCTCGGGCCGCGACCCGTTGCAGCCGGTCGCGGTGGACGCGCAGCGCGATGCGCTCGACCAGATGTCGAAGGGCTTGTTGGCGGCCGACAGCTTCATCGTCTCACCTGCCTTGCAGCGCCGCCTCGCGCCCGATTTTCAGGAACGCGGCGAAGCGCTCGCACTGGGCGGCGACAACGTCGCCACCGACTTCTCATTGACCCAGCGCGTGCTGAACGTGCAGCGCGCCCTGCTGAATCAGCTGATGAGCGATACGGTCGCCGCGCGCATCATCGACAGCCAGGGCAAGGCCAGCCGGCCTGCCGATGCGTTTCAACTCGCCGAGCTGTACGGCAGGCTGGAGCGCGACATCTGGAGCGAACTGCCCGGCGGTGCCGACATTCCCGCACCGCGTCGTGAACTGCAGCGCGAGCATTTGAACCGCATCACCGCCTTGCTGCTGCGCCCCGGCGGCAGCGGCCGGTCCGACGCGCGCAGTTTGGTGCGGGTGCAATCGCAGGCCTTGCTGGCGCGGCTGAATGTGGCGGCACAGCGCGGCTCGCAAGGGGCCGACACGCGCGCCCATCTGCAGGATTGCGCCGCGACGCTGTCGCAGGCGCTAACGGCCAGGGTGATGCGCATCGGCGTGTAGGCCCGAGGCGCGGCAGGGGTGCGCGACGCCGGCCTTCGTGACCACGCCACGGGCGGCGCACAGATCATCTCAACGCAGTTGCTGCGCGGCGGGCGCGGCCGCAAGCACCTGCTTGGCGGCCGGCTGGCCGATGCCGAGCATCGCGCTGGCCACGACCATCGTGGCGGCCATCATCAGGCAAAAGGTGAAGGCGGCGAAGAAGATGCGGTCGATCATGGGGGGCTCCTTGGGGGTTCTTCGGCGCGAACCCGGGTTCGCGTTGAGGTGAACTCTAGGAGTGCCGGTGAACGCTTCAAAGCGTCGTGCGACGGGCGGTCATTTCGCCGGAATGAAGCGCAGTGACGGCCGACAGGGCCGCCGGTGAATCAGCGCCGGCTGCCGGCTTCGCGCCACAACCAGGCCGCGCCGCGCACGCCTGAAGAATCGCCGTGCAGGCTGCGCACGAGGCGTGTGCGCACCGTGTCCTTCACGCCGCCGCTGAACACGAAGTTGCCCCACAGACGCGGCACGTTCGTCAGCAGGCGTTCCAGCCCCGACAGCCCGCCGCCGAGCACGATCACATGCGGGTCGAGCAGGTTGATCACGTGTGCCAGCGCGCGCGCCAGCCGGCCTTCATAGCGCTGCAGCGTGGCCTCGGCCAGGGCATCGCCTCGCGCGGCCCGCTGGCCGATCTCAACGGCCGACAGCGCCTGCCCGGTGCGGGCTTGGTGGTCACGCGCCAGGCCGGGGCCGCTGAGCCAGGTTTCGATGCAGCCGCGCTGGCCACAGAAGCAGGAAGGGGCAGCCGAATCCTCCGCATCGGCCCAGGGCAGCGGGTTGTGGCCCCACTCGCCGGCCAGGCCGTTCGGGCCGCCGAGCAGGCGGCCATCGACGACCACGCCGGCCCCCACGCCCGTGCCCACGATCACGGCGAACACCACTTCGGCACCGGCACCGGCGCCGTCGGTGGCTTCCGACAGCGCGAGGCAGTTCGCGTCGTTCGCGAGTCGCACCGGCCGGCCCAGCACTAGCGCCAGGTCGTGCGCCAGCGGCTGGCCGTTCAGGCAGGTGGAGTTGGCATTCTTGATGAGCCCGTCCGGCGTCTGCGTGCCCGGCGTGCCGATGCCCACGCTGCTGCCGGCGAGCCCCAACTCGCGTTCGGCACGCGTGACCAGCGCGGCGATGGTGGCCAGCGTGGCCGCGTAGTCGCCCGCCGGTGTGGCGACACGTTCGCGCCACAGGCTGGTGCCTCGCGCGTCGAGCACGACGGCCTCGATCTTGGTGCCGCCGAGGTCGACGCCGATGGCGGGTGGGGAGTTGATGGTCATCGCAAGCCATGCACGTTGGGCCAGGCGCCGAGGTTAGCAAAGCGCCGCGTGTGATGACCAGAAAGACAAAGCGCCTGGGGCTTCCCTGAGCCTCAGGCGCATGGGCCTGGCGGGGGCGGGCCGCTCGGGCCCGTGGGTGCGGGGATCAGTTCGCGCCGGCCGCGATGATGGTTGCGGTGCCGGCCTTCGGCAAGCGGTGCCCGATGATCTCGACGCGTTCCAGCTGGATCACGCGGACGGGCTTCGCAGCCGGGGCTGAGGGGCCGACGCCGGGGTTCGTCGCGTTCGCGGCGAAGGTGAGGGTGGCGGTGGCCAACACGGCGAAGAGGGCGGCGAAGGCGGTGAGGCGGCTGGTCATGCCAGGTCTCCCGCCAGGCCGCCCCAAGGGAGGCCTGCGCCCCTTTGGGGGGCAGTGAACGAGGTGAGCGTGGGGGTTGTCATTTTCATGCTCCTTGGGGTTCGTTGCGGGTGGCGATGAAACGAACTTTAGGAGCCCGGGCCGCTGCAGAAAAGCGGCATGCGATGAAGCGCCAAGGATGGCGGACGAACTGCGCGGCGCCGCGACGAACGCCGAGCCGAAGCCGGCCGATGCCTGCCTGATGAGAAACAAAACCGTGACGGGATCAGGACACCTCTCCCCAACCCTCTCCCGCAAGCGGGCGAGGGGGCCACGCTTCACTCCCCCTCCCGCTTGCGGGAGAGCAACTGTGTTTGAAGTCAAGTCTTTTTCAAGCATTGGCGTGCTGTGGATAACTGGCTTGCCAAGGCATGCCGGACTTGATGACCGCATTGAGAATCGTGAGCAGCTTGTGCATGCAAGCGGTGAGCGCGACTTTCTTCGGCTTGCCTGCGGCCAGCAGGCGATGGTAGAAAGCCTTGATGGTCGGATCGAACCGGGCGGCACTCAGCGCGGCCATGTACAGCGCCGCACGCACGTTGGCCCGCCCGCCCCAGGTCGTTCGTTTGCCCTTGAACTTGCCGCTGTCGCAGTTCAAGGGTGCCACACCCACCAGCTTTGCGATCTCGCGGTGGGTGAGCGTGCCCAACTCCGGCAACGCAGCCATCAGCATGGCTTGGGTGCCAGGCCCCACCCCCTTGAGCCCCTTGAGCAGGGCCAGCTTGTCCTTGAAGTGATCCACCAAGTGCCGTTGCGCGTCGTCATCGATTTGGCCGATCTGGCGGTCCAGCATCTTCAGATGCACGTGGATGCTCTTGCGCTGCGAGGCGTGCGCGCTCGCCAGGCGGTTGCTCTCGGCCACCCGCATGCCCACGAGCTGGCCTCGGCGGGTCACCATCGCCAGCAGCGTCTCTTGCTGCGGCGTTGGCAGCTTGTACAGCAGCCGCTCGCGCTTGTCGCTGGCGTACAGCGTACGCGCAAAGTGCGACAACGCGCGCGCATCGGTGCTGTCGGTCTTGGACAGGTAGCCCAGTGCTTTGGCAAAGTCGTGCGCCTGCCGTGGGTTGACCACCATGACCGCAAAGCCGCTCGCGCACAACGCCGCTGCGGCTGGCTGTTCGAGCCCACCAGTGGCTTCGAGCAACACCACCGCGACTCTGGCCGCCAAGGGCTTGAGCTTGGCAATGAGCGCGTCCACACCGCCCTGGTCGTTGCCAAGTGTCTGCGTCTTGGCGCTGTCGTCGAGCGCCAGCTCCAGCGTGCCCTTGGACACATCGATGCCTACAAAAATCAGTTCAGAAGCGTTTGTCATAGCCCATCCTTGCAAATACGAGGTCTGCACACGCCTGCGCGCAATGCAGCCAACCAGCAACTGTTCGGGCTTGCAACAAACGGCCAGCTCTCCACGCCAAATGCTCTCCCACGGGCTTCGCTCCCAGAGGGCTTACGGGCTGTGGAAAACTGTCCAAACTCACTCACCAAAACACCGAGATCGAAAGATACAAGGG
>JACMQP010000162.1 GCA_014376915.1 Ramlibacter sp. | reverse complement strand
TCTATGACCTCGAGCACATGGGCATGCCGTTCGACCGCAACCCCGACGGCACCATCTACCAGCGCCCGTTCGGCCGCCACACCGCCAATTACGGCGAAAAGCCGGTGCAGCGCGCCTGCGCCGCCGCCGACCGCACCGGCCACGCCATGCTGCACACGCTCTACCAGCAGAACGTGAAGGTCCGTACCAACTTCTTCGTCGAATGGATGGCGCTGGACCTGGTGCGCGACGCCGAAGGAGACGTCGTCGGCGTGACGGCGCTGGAGATGGAAACTGGCGACCTGCACATCCTGGGAGCCATGACCGTGTTGCTGGCCACCGGCGGCGCCGGGCGCATCTTCGCGGCCAGCACCAACGCCTTCATCAACACGCGCGATGGCCTGGGCATGGCAGCGCGCGCCGGCATCCCGCTGGAGGACATGGAGTTCTGGCAGTCCCACCCGACCGGCGTGGCCGGCGCTGGCGTCCTGCTGACCGAAGGCTGCCGCGGCGAGGGGGCGATCCTCCTCAACAGCAACGGCGAGCGCTTCATGGAGCGCTACGCGCCGACCATGAAGGACCTCGCGCCACGCGACTTCGTTTCGCGCTGCATGGACCAGGAGATCAAGGAGGGCCGCGGCTGCGGCCCCAACAAGGACTACATCCTGCTCAAGCTTGACCACCTGGGCGAAGAAACAATCCACAAGCGGCTGCCCTCGGTCTACGAGATCGGCGTCAACTTCGCCAACGTCGACATTACCCGCGAGCCGATTCCGGTGGAGCCGACCATCCACTTCCAGATGGGCGGCATTCCGACCAATATCCATGGCCAGGTGGTGTCGCAGCAGGGCGATGTCAACAACGCCGTGGTCAACGGCCTGTATGCGGTCGGTGAATGCTCCTGCGTCAGCGTGCACGGCGCCAACCGGCTGGGCACCAACTCACTGCTGGATCTGCTGGTGTTCGGCCGCGCGGCTGGCAACCACATCGTCGAATCCAACGACCGCAACAAGATCCACAAGCCGCTGCCCGACGACGCGGCCGACCGTTCGCTGGAGCGCCTAAACCGGCTGGAGAACGACAGTTCGGGCGAATACGCGCAGGACGTGGCTAACGACATCCGGGCCACGATGCAGTTGCACGCCGGCGTGTTCCGCACCCAGGCCAGCATGGACGAAGGCGTGGCCAAGATCGCCGCGCTGCGCCAGCGGGTCGACGCGATCGGCCTGAAGGACAAGTCCAAGATTTTCAATACCGCGCGGATCGAGGCGCTGGAGGTGGAAAATCTGATCGAGTGCGCCGAGGCAACGATCGTCTCGGCCGCTGCCCGCAAGGAATGCCGCGGCGCCCACACCGTGAGCGAGTACGAGAAGCCGGCCGACGATCCGGTCTCGCCGCTGGGCCGCGACGACGCCAACTGGATGAAGCACACGCTCTGGTACAGCGAAGGCAACCGGCTTTCGTACAAGCCGGTCAACCTCAAGCCACTCACCGTCGAATCGGTGCCGCCCAAAGTCAGGACCTTCTGAAATTACTTGCGCGACGGATCTTCAGGTCTGTCCCCAACCAATCATGAACAGAACATTTCAAATCTATCGCTACGACCCGGACAAGGACGCCAAGCCGTACATGCAGACCATCGAGGTCGAACTTGACGGTCACGAGCGCATGCTGCTGGACGCGCTGATGAAGCTCAAGGCGCAGGATCCGACGCTGTCGTTCCGGCGGTCCTGCCGTGAGGGCGTGTGCGGCTCTGATGCGATGAACATTAACGGCAAGAACGGTCTGGCGTGCCTGACCAACATGCTTACGTTGCCGGGCAAGATCGTGCTCAAGCCCCTGCCCGGACTGCCGGTGATCCGCGACTTGATCGTGGACATGACGCAGTTCTTCAAGCAGTACAACTCGATCAAGCCCTACCTGATCAACGACACCATCCCGCCCCAGACCGAGCGCCTGCAGTCGCCGGAAGAGCGCGATGAGCTCAACGGCCTGTACGAGTGCATCCTGTGCGCCAGCTGCTCGACCGCGTGCCCCAGCTTCTGGTGGAACCCGGACAAGTTCGTCGGGCCGGCCGGCCTGCTGCAGGCTTACCGCTTCCTGGCCGACAGCCGGGACGAGGGCACGGCCGAGCGGCTGGACAACCTGGAAGATCCGTATCGCCTGTTCCGCTGCCACACCATCATGAACTGCGTGGATGTCTGCCCCAAGGGACTCAATCCGGCGATGGCGATCGGCAAGATCAAGGAACTGATGGTTCGCCGGGCCGTCTAGTGGACAACGGGCTCGACGAGTCCCTCGGCGAGAGGGCGCTTTCCAAGCTGAAGTGGCGCTGCCGCCGCGGGTTGCTGGAAAACGACCTGCTGATCGAGCGTTTTTTTGACCGGTATCAAGCCGCGCTCACGGTCGGCCAGGGCCAGGCGCTGCACCAGCTGATGGACCTGCCGGACAATGACCTGCTGGACCTGCTGCTGCGCCGGGCCGAACCGCAGGGCGAGCTGGACAACAGCGGCGTGAGGAAAGTCCTCGGGATGCTGCGGCCCCAATCGACATGAGAAGGAAACAGAAATGAAACTCGCCGACAACAAAGCCACCGTGTCGTTCAGCAACGGCAGTCCCAACGTGGACTTGCCCGTCTACCAGGGCAGCGTGGGACCGGACGTCATCGACATTCGCAAGCTCTACGCCCAGACCGGAATGTTCACCTATGACCCCGGCTTCATGTCGACCGGCTCTTGCCAGTCCGCCATCACCTACATCGACGGCGACAAGGGTGAGCTGCTGTACCGCGGCTATCCGATCGAGCAGTTGGCGACGCAGTGCGACTTCATGGAAACCTGCCATCTGCTGCTGTACGGTGAGTTGCCCAACGCCGAAGGCAAGAAGAAGTTCAGTCGCACCGTGACCATGCACACCATGGTCAACGAGCAAATGCAGTTCTTCCTGCGGGGCTTTCGCCGCGACGCCCATCCGATGGCGATCATGACGGGCCTGGTCGGCGCGCTGTCGGCCTTCTATCACGACAGCACCGACATCAACAACCCGGAGCACCGCGAGATCTCGGCGATACGCCTGATCGCCAAAATGCCGACGCTGGTTGCCATGGCCTACAAATACAACGCCGGCCAGCCCTACATCTACCCGAAGAACGACCTCTCGTACGCCGGCAACTTCCTGCACATGATGTTCGCCACGCCCTGCGAAGATTACGTGGTCAATCCGGTGCTCGAACGCGCGCTGGACCGCATCTTCATCCTGCACGCCGACCACGAACAGAACGCCTCGACTTCGACGGTTCGCCTGTGCGGCAGCTCCGGCACCAACCCGTTCGCGGCGATCGCAGCCGGCGTGGCGTGCCTGTGGGGCCCGGCCCACGGTGGCGCCAACGAGGCGGCGCTGAACATGCTCCACGATATCCAGCGCAACGGCGGCGTGGACAAGATCGGCGACTTCATCAAGCAGGTGAAGGACAAGAACTCCGGCATCAAGCTGATGGGTTTCGGCCACCGCGTCTACAAGAACTACGACCCGCGTGCCAAGCTGATGCAGGAAACCTGCAAGGAAGTTCTGGGCGAGCTGGGCCTGGAAAACGACCCGCTGTTCAAGCTCGCCATGGCGCTGGAGAAAATCGCACTGGAAGACGAATACTTCGTTTCGCGCAAGCTGTACCCCAACGTGGACTTCTATTCCGGCATCGTGCAGCGCGCGATCGGCATCCCGGTCGGGCTGTTCACCGCGGTGTTCGCGCTGGCGCGCACCGTGGGCTGGATCGCCCAGCTCAACGAGATGATCGGCGACCCCGAGTACAAGATCGGCCGTCCGCGCCAGCTGTATGTCGGGGCCACCCGCCGCGACGTGACCGCGCTGGCCACGCGCTGAGCTGCACCGCAATTGCGGGCCTGCCCGCAAGCCCGAAGAGCCCGCTTCGGCGGGCTCTTTCATTACGGGCTGCAAAACAGCCGGTTCGGCAAGATGGCCATCGCGGTTGGCGATGGCAGCGACGGCTTTTATGAAAGAAAATAGCTGCATCATCGCGATTCGCGATGACCTTCATCCGTTTTGCCCCGTGCGCCCATCCGACCGCTCCTTCGCTCGCCGCATCGACCTCACGTCGCTGCAGCTGTTCGTCGCCGTGTGCGAACTCGGTTCGATCGGCAAGACGGCGGAGCGCGAGTTCATCGCCGCGTCGGCCGTGAGCAAGCGGCTGTCCGACCTGGAAGCGACGCTGGAAACCCCGCTCCTGTACCGCCACACCCGCGGCGTCGACCTGACCCCCGCCGGCGAGAGCCTGTTGCACCACGCGCGCTCAGTGCTGTTCAGCCTGGAGACGATGCAGGCCGAACTGTCCGAGTACGCGGACGGCGTGCGCGGCCACGTGCGCATCCACGCCAGCATCTCGGCGATCGTGCAGTTCCTGCCCGAGGACCTCGGCCACTTCGTCAAGGACCATCCGCAGGTCAAGATCGACCTGGAGGAGCACCTGTCGACCGAGGTGATCCGGGCGGTACAGGAAGGCGCAGCCGACCTCGGCATCTGCAATACAGCGGTGCTGGGACCGGCGCACGAACTGCAGACCCTGCCCTATCGCGAGGACCAGCTGGTGCTGATCGTCCCGCGCGGCCACGCGTTGGCGCGCCGGAAGGCAGTGCCGTTCGAGGCGACACTGGATTGCGACCACGTCGGCCTGCATTCCAACAGCTCGATCTACCTGGCGATGCGCGACGCCGCCGCGGCCGCCGGCCGCACCATCAAGCTGCGGATCCACGTCACCGGGCTCGACGCCATGTGCCGGATGATCCACAACGGGCTGGGCGTGGGCGTGATGCCGCGCCGCGCCTTCGAATTGATGCACGGGGTCGGCGACCTGGAAAGCGTCCGGCTCACCGACGCTTGGGCCCGCCGCAGCATTCAGCTGGTGGCGCGCGATTTTTCCACGCTGCCGGTCACCGCCCGCTTGCTGGTGGACCACCTGACAGCGCGGGCCGAAGTCCCCGAACTGGCGGCCACCGTCTGAGCCACGAACCGAATTCAAGAAGGAAGATCACATCATGGGACGCATACATCAGGAAGCGCACGGACGCACGCTGTACGACAAAATCTGGGACGAGCACGTCGTTCACACCGAGGAAGACGGCACTGCCGTCCTTTACATCGACCGGCATCTAGTGCATGAAGTGACCAGCCCGCAAGCGTTCGAAGGCCTGCGCGAAACCGGCCGAAAGGTCTGGCGCGTCAGCTCGATCGTCGCGACGGCGGACCACAACACGCCCACCACCGGCTGGGAACTGGGCTACGACGGCATCACCGACGCGATCAGCAAGGAACAGGTCACCACGCTGGACAAGAACATGGCGGAGTTCGGCGCCGCCGCATACTTTCCGTTCCTCTCGAAGCGCCAGGGCATCATCCACGTGATCGGCCCCGAGCAAGGCGCGACGCTGCCTGGGATGACCGTGGTCTGCGGCGATTCGCATACGTCAACCCACGGCGCATTCGGTGCGCTGGCGCACGGCATCGGCACCAGCGAAGTCGAGCACGTCATGGCAACCCAGACCCTGCTGGCCAGGAAGGCGAAGAACCTCCTGATCAAAGTCGAGGGCACGGTCGCGCCGGGCGTCACCGCCAAGGACATCGTGCTTGCCATCATCGGCAAGATCGGCACGGCCGGCGGCACCGGCTGCACCATCGAATTCGCCGGCGCCGCTATCCGCGCACTGTCGATGGAGGGCCGTATGACGGTCTGCAACATGGCGATCGAAGCAGGCGCCCGTGCCGGCTTGGTCGCAGTGGACGAGAAGACCATCGAATACGTCAAGGGCAAGCCGCTGGCACCAGGAACCGACCCGAAAACCGGCCGGTTTTCGGGGGGCGAGGAGTGGGAACAAGCCGTCGCCTACTGGAAGACGCTGCACTCCGATCCGGATGCGACGTTCGATCGCGTGGTCGAACTGGACGCCAGCCAGGTTGTGCCCCAGGTGACCTGGGGCACATCGCCCGAGATGGTGCTTGGCGTCGATGCGCGCGTGCCCGACCCGGACAAGGAAAAGGACCCGAACAAGCGCGATGCGATCGAACGCGCGCTCAAGTACATGGGCCTGCAGCCGGGCAAGGCCCTGAACGACCTCTACATCGACAAGGTGTTCATTGGCTCCTGCACCAACAGCCGGATCGAGGACATGCGGGAAGCCGCGGCCGTGGTGAAGAAACTGGGCCAGAAGGTCGCGAAGAACGTCAAGCTGGCGATGGTCGTGCCGGGTTCGGGGCTGGTGAAGGACCAGGCCGAGCGCGAAGGCCTGCACGAGATCTTCAAGGCCGCGGGCTTCGAGTGGCGCGAGCCCGGCTGCTCGATGTGCCTGGCAATGAACGCCGACCGGCTCGAGCCGGGCGAGCGCTGCGCCTCCACCAGCAACCGCAACTTCGAAGGCCGGCAGGGCGCTGGCGGCCGCACCCACCTGGTCAGCCCCGCCATGGCCGCCGCCGCGGCCGTCCACGGCCACTTCGTCGACATCCGTCAATTCGCCTGAGGAGACCTCCCATGAAGACCATCGCCACCCTGCTCGCCCTGTCCTTCACCCTTGTGCTGGCCGGCTGCAACACCATGCGCGGCGCCGGCCAGGACATCCAGAAAGCCGGCTCCGTCATCGAAGACGCGGCCAAGAAAAAATAGACGGCGTTGCGAGACAGACCGCAGTTGACGCAGTCCCGCTCTGTCCCCAGCCGTTCAAAAAGGATCCAATGCAGAAATTCACCGTGCACAAGGGCCTCGTGGCCCCGATGGACCGCGAAAACGTCGACACCGACGCGATCATTCCCAAGCAGTTCCTCAAATCGATCCGCAAGACCGGCTTCGGCCAGAACCTGTTCGACGAATGGCGCTATCTGGACCACGGCGAGCCCGGCCAGGACCCGGCCAGCCGCAAACCCAACCCGGACTTCGTGCTGAACCAGCCTCGCTACAAGGGCGCGTCGATCCTGCTGGCGCGCAAGAACTTCGGCTGCGGCTCCTCGCGCGAGCACGCGCCCTGGGCGCTGGACCAGTACGGCTTCCGAGCCATCATCGCGCCCAGCTTCGCCGACATTTTCTTCAACAACTGCTTCAAGAATGGGCTGCTGCCCATCGTGCTGCCAGAAGTGAAGGTGGCCCAGCTGTTCGACGAGGCCCTGGCCTTCCCCGGCTACCAGCTAACGGTGGACCTGGAGCGTCAGGTCATCGTCAAGCCGCAGGGCGAGGAAATCCCGTTCGAGGTCCAGGCCTTCCGCAAGCACTGCCTGACCAACGGCTTCGACGACATCGGCCTGACCTTGCTGAAGACGGACAAGATCAAGGCTTTCGAGGCCCGGCGCCTGGCCGAGAAACCCTGGCTGGCCCACTCCCTGATCCGTTGATTCACTGGAACACAAAATCATGAAAATCGCAGTCTTGCCGGGCGACGGCATCGGCACCGAGATCGTCGCGGAGGCCGTCAAGGTCCTGCAGGCGCTGGACCTGAAGTTCGAGATGGAGACCGCCCTGGTCGGCGGCGCCGCGTACGAGGCGCACGGCCATCCGCTACCGGAGTCCACGCTCAAGCTGGCCAGGGAATCGGACGCGATCCTGTTCGGCGCCGTCGGCGACTGGAAATACGACAAGCTGGACCGGCCGCTGCGGCCGGAGCAGGCCATCCTGGGCCTGCGCAAGGCCCTGGGCCTGTTCGCCAACTTCCGCCCGGCGATCTGCTACGAGCAGTTGGTCGACGCTTCCAGCCTGAAGCCTGAACTGGTGTCGGGGCTGGACATCCTGATCATCCGCGAGTTGACCGGCGACATCTACTTCGGCCAGCCGCGCGGCCGCCGCATCTCGCCCGACGGCAACTTCCCCGGCGCCGAAGAGGCCTTCGACACCATGCGCTACACCCGCCCGGAGATCGAGCGCATCGGCCACGTCGCTTTCCAGGCCGCCCGCAAGCGCAGCAAGCGGGTGACCAGCGTCGACAAGTCCAACGTGCTGGAGACTTTCCAGCTTTGGAGGGACGTGATGACCGAGGTCGGCAAGGAGTATCCGGACGTCGCGCTGGACCACATGTACGTGGACAACGCCGCCATGCAGCTGGTCAAGGCGCCCAAGAAGTTCGACGTCGTCGTCACCGGCAACATGTTCGGGGACATCCTCTCGGACGAAGCCTCGATGCTCACCGGCTCGATCGGTATGCTGCCCTCGGCCAGCATCAACGCGGGCAACCAGGGCCTTTACGAACCCAGCCACGGCAGCGCGCCGGACATCGCCGGCAAGGGCGTGGCGAATCCTTTGGCTACAATCTTGTCTGCCGCCATGATGCTTCGCTTCTCCCTCAACCAGCCCAGCGCTGCCGACCGTATCGAGTCGGCGGTCAAGGACGTCCTGGCGTCGGGACTGCGCACGCCGGACATCTACGTTGAAGGCAAGAATTCGACGACCCCTTCGGTCGTGAAGGTCGGCACCCGCGAAATGGGCGACGCCGTCGTGGCTGCGATCACCAAGAAAACCACCAAGGGCTAGTCAGCTCCGGTTCGTCGCGCGCCCTCCCCGGCCGACGAGCCGGGGAAAGCAAGTTTTGAAACTTCAAAGGCGACGTGACATGAAATTCTCGAATGGACAACAGCCGCTGGTCGGCCTGGTCGGCTGGCGCGGCATGGTCGGTTCGGTCCTGATGGACAGGATGCATGCCGAAGGCGACTTCGGCCTGATCGAACCGATGTTCTTCTCCACCTCGAACGCCGGCGGCAAGGCCCCGGCGATGGCGAAGAACGAGACTACGCTCCAGGATGCTTTCGACATCGACGCGCTGAAGAAGTGCGACATCGTGATGACCGCCCAGGGTGGCGACTACACCACCGAAGTCTTCCCCAAGCTGCGCGCCGCCGGCTGGAACGGCCACTGGATCGACGCGGCGGGTACGCTGCGGATGAAGGACGACGCAGTCATCATCCTGGATCCGGTGAACATGCCCATGATCAAGAACGCACTTTCCAAGGGCGGCAAAAACTGGATCGGCGGCAACTGCACCGTGAGTTGCATGCTGATGGGTGTCGGCTCCCTCTACAAGGCTGGCCTCGTCGAGTGGATGAGCAGCATGACCTACCAGGCGGCCTCCGGCGGGGGCGCCCAGCACATGCGCGAGCTGTTGACCCAGTTCGGCACGCTCAACAGCGAAGTCCGGGCGCTGCTGGACGATCCGAAGTCGGCCATTCTCGAGATTGATCGCAAGGTGCTGGCTCGCCAGCAGTCGCTGGCCGATGACCAGATTGCCAACTTCGGCGTGCCGCTGGGCGGCTCGCTGATCCCCTGGATCGACAAAGACCTCGGCAACGGAGTCAGCCGGGAAGAATGGAAGGCTGGCGCCGAAACCAACAAGATCCTGGGTCAAGGCGAAGGCTTCAGCACGCCGGCTATCCCGGTCGACGGCTTTTGCGTGCGGGTCGGCGCCATGCGCTGCCACAGCCAGGCCCTGACCTTCAAGCTCAGGAGGGATGTACCACTGGCCGACATCGAAGCGCTGATTGCCGCCGATAACAGCTGGGTGAAGGTCGTTCCCAACAACAAGGAAGCGACCCTCCGCGACCTGACGCCCGTCGCCGTGACCGGCACGCTCACGATTCCGGTCGGACGGATCCGCAAGCTGGCGATGGGACCGGAGTACCTCGGCGCCTTTACCGTCGGCGACCAACTGCTTTGGGGAGCGGCCGAGCCGTTGCGCCGGATGCTGCGAATTCTGCTGGGCAATTGAGGCTCGGAGCCTTGTAGCGCCGTGTTACATGCCGTTGTCCAATGGCAACAAGCAGCACCTAGGCAGGGGTCGCAAAAGCCTCGGTCTGAAGTTAAAAGATGTCTCAGCTTGTCAGCCTAAGACATTGATGTTAACGTCATTTTTAGCAAATTCAGCCCGAGGCGAATGTCCGCATGAAGAGAAAAAAACTGCCTCCAAACCGAGCAGTGGGGACGCAAGAACCGACGACAAAACCGCATTGGCGGGCGACAGCCCTGGCCATTGCCGCCGCGGTTGTGCTGGGCGTCTCGGCATCGGAAGCGCAAGCCCTTGCACTGGGTCGGGTGACAGTCCAGTCCGCTCTGGGCGAAGCCCTGCGGGCCGACATTGAAATCCCGCAGATCAACGCAGATGAGGCAGCGACACTGCGCGCCAGCGTGGCTTCCCCCAATGCATTCCGCGCCGCCGGCATGGAATACAGCGCGGCAATGACCAACTTGCAGATCACTCTGCAGCGCCGCCCCAACGGCGAATACTTTTTGCGCCTGACCAGCGATCGCGCGATCAATGACCCGTTCGTCGACCTGATTCTGGAAGCAAGCTGGTCGTCGGGCCGCATCGTCCGGGATTACACGATGCTGTTCGACCCGCAAAACCTGCGGCAGGCCGCGCCGGCGCCACTTGCGGCCCAGGTGTCCCCGGTGGCGCCGCCGCCGGCCGTCTCATCGTCGTCAGTTCCGCGCATCGGCCCTCCGGTCGCCACCACCCGCGGCGCCATCGCACCGCGCGTACCCGCCACCGCCAGGCAGGCCCCGGAGCCGAAGACCGCCGCTGCCCCGAAACCCGCGCCCTCGCAGGATTCTAAGCAGGTGACGGTTCGGCCCGGCGACACGGCCGGCGCGATCGCGGCCGCTAACAAGCCACCCACGATTTCGCTGGACCAGATGCTGGTGGCGATGTTGCGCGCCAACCCGGATGCTTTTTCCGCCGGCAACATCAACCGGCTCAAGGCCGGCACCGTGCTGGAAGTTCCAAGCGCTGCCGAGGCTGGCGCGATTTCCGCGACCGAGGCCAACCAGACGGTGGTCGCGCAAAGCCGCGATTTCAACGAATTCCGGCGCAAGCTGGCCGAAGGCGTGCCCGCCAGCCAAATCGACGGCGCCCAGCGCCAGGCCAGCGGCCGGGTTCAGGCCACGGTGGAAGAGAAGAAGCCGACTGCCGCCACACCCGACAAGCTCACGCTGTCCAAGGGCAGCATCCAGGCCAAGGCCAACGAGGAAAAGATCGCTCGCGATCGGTCTGCCAAGGAAGCCGCCACCCGGGTTTCCGAACTCGACAAGAACATCGCGGACCTGAACAAGCTCGGCACCGCGACCGGTTCGGCGGCCGCCATGCCGGGCGCGGTTCGCGCCCCGGGTGCCGCGGCCAGTGCCTCACGCCCCGGTGCCGCAGTTCCTATCGGCGCTGCAGCCACTGCGCCGCGCACCGCGCTGGCACCGACGCCTGCGCCGACCCCCGCACCCACGCCGGCTCCGACGCCTGCGCCAACCCCGGCACCCACGCCGGCCCCGACGCCTGCGCCAACCCCGGCACCCACGCCGGCCCCGACGCCTGCGCCAACCCCCGCCCCGACACCTGCACCAACGCCCGCTCCCACTGCAGCGCCGACAGCAGCGCCCGTGGCCTCGGCCGCGGCGAGCGCTGCTTCCGATGCATTGGCGCCTGCCGCCGCCGTCGCGCCAATCGCAACCGCGGCGTCCGCGCCGATCGTCCCCAAGCCGACCGTGCGCGTACCAATCCCGGCCACGCCTGTCGAAACGTCGCTGGTCGACGACCTGCTGGAAAACCCGATCGTTCCGGCCGCAGCCGGGGGCCTGATCGCGCTGTTGCTCGGCGTTGGGTTCTACCGGGCTCGCCGCAGAAAAAAGTCGTCCCAGGTTGACAGCTCATTCCTGGAGAGCCGGCTGCAACCTGATTCGTTCTTCGGCGCCAGTGGAGGTCAGCGAATCGACACCAACGAAGGCAGCCCGACTGGCTCGTCGATGGTGTATTCGCCCAGTCAGCTCGATGCGGCGGGGGATGTAGACCCGGTCGCCGAGGCGGATGTCTATCTCGCCTACGGGCGCGACCTGCAGGCCGAGGAAATCCTCAAGGAAGCGATGCGGACCAATCCGCAGCGCGTCGCGATTCACAGCAAGCTGCTCGAGATCTACTCCAAGCGTCGCGATGCCAAGGCCTTCGAACTGGTTGCAACGGAAGCGTACAGCCTGACACACGGGGAAGGCCCCGAATGGGAGCACATCTGCGAGTTGGGCCAGGAGCTTGATGCGGGCAACCCCTTGTACCGTCCAGGTGGTCAGCCCACTGAGGGCAGCATGGCAGCGGGCGCCTCAGTCGGCGGGGGCGCGGCCCTGGCCAGCGCCATGTCGGCAACCCAGCCGGTCCAGCCCGTGACCGCTGCGCCCAGCGCGTCGGATGGCGACCTGGACCTGGACTTCTCGATCGGCGACGACGAACCGGCGCCCGCCCCCGTCGCGCCGGCCAAGGCACCGGTGGCAGCCCGTCCGCCCGCACCGGTCGAGCCTGAGCCGATGCCGTCGCTGGACATGAATTTCGACGTGCCTGCGCCAGCTGCGAGTCCCGCCAGCGTCCCAACCCGCCTCGATGCGCCGGGCCTCATGCTGTCGGGAAGCAGCCTGGACTTTGGCGCCGAACCGGCCAAGGCTGCGCCGGCGCCCGACTCCGGAATGATCGAATTCGACATGGGATCGCTGTCGCTTGACCTGCCCAGCGTGTCCGCTCCGGCTGCGCCGGTCGCCAGCGCACCCGCTGCCGCGCCCGACTCCAGCCATGCCCCGCTCCTGAACCTGGACAGCGGCGGCAGCACCGGCGGCTTCGAAGTCGAAAGTGCCAGCGACGATCCGTTGGCGACCAAGCTCGCACTGGCCCAGGAATTCAACGCCATCGGCGACCCCGATGGCGCGCGCAGCCTGGCCGAAGAAGTCCTGGCCGAGGCCTCGGGTGACCTGAAGACCCGTGCCCAGCGCTTCCTGGCCGAAATCAACTAGGCGCAGCCAGCGCAGCGAGGCCGGCCAATGAGGTTGGCACTGGGCATCAGCTACCACGGTCAGGCCTACGAAGGTTGGCAGAGCCAATCTTCGGGGCGGACCGTGCAGGACCGGCTGGAAGCAGCGCTCGCCCAATTCACCACCCACACGGTTTCCACCGTCTGCGCCGGGCGCACCGATTCCGGTGTGCATGGGTTGATGCAGGTGGTTCACTTCGACACCGGTCTGCTGCGCGAGACGTCTTCCTGGGTGCGCGGCACCAACCGCTACCTGCCACCGGACATCGCCGTGGAGTGGGCGCAACCGGTTCCCGAAGCGTTCCATTCGCGCGCCAGCGCCATCGCGCGTCGTTACAGCTATCTGGTGCTCGAATCTAAAGTCCGGCCCAGCATCGATGCCGGGCGGGTGGGCTGGGTGTTCCGCCCACTCGATGCGACCGCGATGCGCGAGGCAGCCCAGGCGCTGTTGGGCGAACACGACTTCACTTCCTTTCGCGCCTCCAGCTGCCAGGCGCCCAGCCCGGTCAAGACGCTGACCCGCGTCGACATCACCCAGCGCGGCGCCTACTGGCGCTTCGACTTCGAAGCCAATGCGTTTCTGCACCATATGATCCGCAACCTGATGGGTTGCCTGCTGGTGATCGGCCAGGGCCACGAGCCGCCGTCCTGGATCGCCGACGTCCTGAACGCGCGCGACCGCGACTCCGCCGCGCCGACGTTCTCGCCCGCCGGCCTGTATTTCCTGGGCCCCGTCTACCAGTCCCACTGGGGGCTTCCACAGCGCACTCCTGCGTATGATTGGCTGCCATGAGCCCGGTCACTCCTCAGACGCACCGCACGCGCATCAAGATTTGCGGCATGACGCGCGAGCAGGACATCGACGCGGCTGTCCAGGCCGGCGCCGATGCGGTGGGTTTTGTCCTCTACCCGCCGAGCCCGCGCTATGTCAGCCCGGAGCGCGCCGCTGAACTGGCGCGCCGCCTGCCGCCATTCGTCACTCCGGTATTGCTGTTCGTGAACGAAGAGGTTGGCAAGGTCCTGCAGGCCTGTTCGCAAGTTCCGGCTGCGGTGGTGCAGTTCCATGGCGACGAAACGCCCCAGCAGTGCCTCGAGGCGACCGGCAACGGCGCCCGGCCCTTCCTGCGGGCGGCCCGCATTCCCCTGAACGGCCAGCAGGCTTTCGACTTGGTAAACTTCGCTCTCCGCTACTCTAGCGCCCAGGCCATCCTGCTCGACGCCCATGTCGAGGGGTACGGCGGCGGCGGCAAGGCATTCAATTGGTCACGTCTTCCACCAAGCGTCAACGCTCACCTCGTCTTGTCTGGTGGGTTGACGCCTGCAAACGTGACCGAT
>JACMQP010000161.1 GCA_014376915.1 Ramlibacter sp. | reverse complement strand
GTGGGCCCGGTGACGATCAGGTCACCGAGCGCGTCGAAATAACTGTACGAGTCGTTGCGATCGAGGAACGCCGCCGCCTTCAGGCCCTGCGCCGCCGCGCGCTCCAGCGTGTCGGGCGCGACGAAAGCGCCGGCATTGTCTTCCACGCCATCGATGCCGTCGGTATCGGCGGCCAGTGCCCACACCTCCGGCTGGCCCTGCAGCGCCTGGGCCAGCCCCAGGCAGAACTCACCGGCCCGGCCGCCTCTTCCACGTTGCTCGCGTGGCGTGTCCTCGGACTGCCTCTTCACCGTCACCGTGGTCTCCCCCCCCGAGAGGATCACGCAGGGCCGCTCAAACGGCTCGCTGCGGCGGGCGACGGCGCGCGCCAACGCCGCATGGACCTTGGCCACCTCGCGCGACTCTCCCTCCATCTCGTCGCTCAGGATGTGCGCCTGCAGGCCCGCTGCCCGTGCCGCTGCGGCCGCGGCTTCGAGCGACTGCTGCGGCGTCGCGATCAGGTGCACCTGGTGGCCGGCGAACAACGGATCGCCCGGCTTGGGCGTTTCCAGCGCGCCCTGTTCCAGCAGGCTCATGATTGCGCCCGGCACCGCGATGCCGTAACGCTGCAGGACGGCGACCGCGTCGGCGCAGCGGGTCGCATCCGGCACCGTCGGGCCGCTGGCAATGATCGACGGATCGTCGCCCGGCACGTCGCTGATGGTCAGCGTCACCACGTGGGCCGGGGCGCAGGCCGCCGCGAGCCGGCCGCCCTTGATCCGCGACAGGTGCTTGCGCACGCAGTTCATCTCCGAGATGGTGGCGCCGCTTTCCAGCAGCGCACGGTTGATGCCCTGCTTTTCGTGCAGCGTCAGGCCCTCGGCAGGCAGCGTCAGCAGCGACGACCCACCGCCCGAGATCAGGCACAGCACCAGATCGTCGGCGGTGAGCCCTTGCACCATCTGCAGAATGCGTTGCGATGCCGCCAGTCCCGCCGCATCGGGCACCGGATGCGAGGCCTCGACGATCTCGATCCGCTGCACAAGCCCCGCGGGCCGAGGCGGGACGTGGTCGTAACGCGTGACCACCAGTCCCTGCAATGGCGCATCGGCCGGCCACAGGGCCTCGACCGCCTGCGCCATCGACCCGCCGGCCTTGCCGGCCCCGACCACCACCGTCCGGCCCCTGGGCGGCGGCGGCAGCCAGGCCGCCGTGTTGTGCAACGGCAGCGCCCGCTGCACAGCCGCGCGGTACAGGTGCTCGAGGAACTGGCGGGGTTGGCGGGACGGGTCGGGCGCGTTCACCCAGCCATTGTGCCGGGCCCGGACGCGGCTGTCCGCAGCCTGCGGCTAGGCCTGCGCCGTCGCATCCAGCTCGCAATGCAGCGCCACCGTTGCCAGGCAGGCGTGCGCCACTTCCGTGCCCTTCTTGACGAAGTGCTGCCGGAAGAATTCCACGTGATCCTCGTGCTCGTGGAAGTCGCGCGGCGTCAGCACCGCCGACAGCACCGGCACCTCGGTGTCGATCTGCACGCGCATCAGGCCGTCGATCACCGCGGTGCTCACGAACTCATGCCGGTAGATGCCGCCGTTGACGACCAGCCCGCACGCGATGATCGCGTCGTAGCGGCGGCTACGGGCCAGCTTCTTCGCGCACAGCGGGATCTCGAAAGCGCCCGGCACGTCGAACAGGTCGACCCGCCCCGGCGGCAGGCCGCTGCGCTCGAACTCGGCCAGGATCGCGTCGCGCGCCTTGTAGACGATGTCCTGGTGCCAGGACGAACAGATGACAGCGACGCGGATGCGGTGCGCGGATCCAGCGGGGAAGGAAGTTGCAGAAGGCTGATTCATGGT
>JACMQP010000160.1 GCA_014376915.1 Ramlibacter sp. | reverse complement strand
TGTTGTTGAAACCGAAGTCCTTGTAGACCTTCTGCAACAGTTCCGTATAGGCCGTACACTCGGGCAGGATGTGTTCCTCGGTGCAGAAGATGTGGCCGTCGTCCTGCGTGAAGCCCCGCACACGCATGATCCCGTGCAGCCCGCCGCTGGGCTCGTTGCGGTGGCACTGGCCGAACTCGCCATACCGCAGCGGCAAGTCGCGATAGCTCTTGATGCCCTGCTTGAAAATCAGGATGTGGCCGGGGCAGTTCATCGGCTTGAGCGCGTACTCGCGCTTTTCCGACTCGGTCGTGAACATGTTTTCGCGGTACTTGTCCCAGTGGCCGGTCTTCTCCCACAGCGTCTTGTCCAGCAACTGCGGGCCCTTGACCTCCAGGTAGCCGTTGTCGCGGTAGACGCGGCGCATGTACTGCTCCACCTCCTGCCAGACCGTCCAGCCTTTGGGGTGCCAGAACACCACGCCCGGGGCGTGATCGTCGATGTGGAACAGGTCGAGCTCGCGACCGAGCTTGCGGTGGTCGCGCTTCTCGGCCTCCTCCAGCATCGTCAGGTATTGCTGCAGTTCGTCCTTGGTCGCCCAGGCCGTGCCGTAGATGCGCTGGAGCATCTCGTTGCGATGGTCGCCGCGCCAGTAGGCGCCGGCCACCTTCATCAGCTTGAAGAACTTCAGTTTGCCGGTGCTGGGCACGTGGGGGCCGCGGCACAGGTCCTCGAAACCGCCTTCGGCATACAGTGAGACATCTTCGTTGGCGGGGATGCTGCCAATGATCTCGGCCTTGTAGTGCTCGCCCTGGCTTTTGAAATGGGCCACGGCCTCGTCGCGCGGCAGCACCCGCCGAGTGACTGGCTCGTCCTTGGCCGCCAGCTCGCCCATGCGCTTTTCGATCGCCACCAGGTCTTCCGGCGTGAAGGGTCGCTTGTACGAGAAATCGTAGAAAAAGCCGTTCTCGATCACCGGACCGATCGTGACCTGGGCTTCCGGGAACAACTGCTTCACCGCGTAGGCCAGCAGGTGGGCGGTCGAATGGCGGATCACATCCAGCCCCTCGGCGTCCTTGGCCGTGATGATGGACAGCCGGCTGTCGGCGCTGACCAGATAACTGGTGTCGACCACTTTGCCGTCGACATTGCCGGCCAGGGCGGCCTTGGCCAGGCCGGAGCCAATCGATGCGGCGACTTCGGCGACCGTGACCGGGCCAGGGTATTCGCGCTGGGAACCGTCGGGGAGCGTGATGTGGATCATGGGTGAAACGTCTGGGCAAATGAAAAAGCGCGGTCGGCAGCCGCGCTTTGTTCTGGATCCGTGAAGAGCTTCAGTGCACGCGACGACGCGACCTCCTAATAGGTCGTTCCGGTTTCCGGGGTAGTTCGCGGTGTCATCACCAGGGTGCCTTTCTCGCTCTTGTCAGGCTGCCACCGGCAGCGCGACCTCTATTTTACCCTGCCTGGATAAAGCCCGTCCCGTTGCATTGGGGACAGGGAGTGATCACGATCTGTTTCTCGACCTCGAAGTTCTCGTTGATGTTTTCGCTGTCGATGCGCAATTCGCCGGTGCCGGTGCAGTCGGGGCAGCGTTCCGAATTGAGCGAGGCGGCGTCGAACGCGCCAGTATCCTGGATCGAAGCTCCCATGATGGTGTCCCTCCATGTGTTGCCAGCCGGACTCTACAGCCAAAGGCGGGCGCGGCAACTTCCCGCAGACCCGGACCACGAAAAACAGGCCCGAAGGCCTGTTTCCGTGTGCCGGATGCCGGCGCGGCGTGGTAATCCCGCCTCAGGCAGCCTTCTTGTCGTCGAAGAACTGCTCGTCCTCGGTCGACCCCTTCAACGCGCCGGTGGAGGCCAGCGCCTCGATCGTGGTGGTGACCGCGTCGAAGTAGCCGGTGCCCACCTCCCGCTGGTGCTTGACGGCGGTGAAGCCGCGGCTGGCGGCCGCGAACTCGGCCTGCTGCAGGTCGACGAAGGCGGTCATGTTGTTGCGGGCGTAGCCATACGCCAGGTCGAACATGGCGTAGTTGAGGCTGTGGAAGCCGGCCAGAGTGATGAACTGGAACTTGTAGCCCATCGCGCCGAGTTCCTTCTGGAACCGGGCGATCGTGGCGTCGTCCAGGTTCTTCTTCCAGTTGAACGAGGGCGAGCAGTTGTAGGCCAGCATCTTGCCGGGAAACTTGGCGTGGATGGCATCGGCAAAGTCCTTGGCGAACTTCAGGTCCGGCGTGCCGGTCTCGCACCAGATCAGGTCGGCGTACTCGGCATAGGCGAGGCCGCGGCTGACAGCCTGGCCGAAGCCTTTCTTCGTGCGGTAGAAACCTTCCACCGTGCGCTCGCCGGTCAGGAAAGGCATGTCGTTCTCGTCGACGTCGGTGGTCACCAGGTCGGCCGCTTCGGCATCGGTGCGGGCCAACAGGATCGTGGGTGTACCCATCACGTCGGCGGCCAGCCGCGCGGCGACCAGTTTGCCCACGGCTTCGCGGGTTGGCACCAGCACCTTGCCGCCCATGTGGCCGCACTTCTTCACCGAAGCCAGCTGGTCCTCGAAGTGCACGCCGGCGGCGCCTGCCTCAATCATCGCCTTCATCAGCTCGAACGCGTTCAGCACGCCGCCGAAACCGGCTTCCGCATCGGCCACGATCGGCTGGAAATAGTCGACGTAGCCTTCGTCGCCCGGGCCTTTGCCTTCGCTCCACTGGATCTGGTCGGCGCGGGCGAAGGTGTTGTTGATCTTCTTCACGCACTTGGGCACCGAGTCCACCGAATACAGCGACTGGTCGGGGTACATCTCGCCGTTGGAGTTGGCGTCGCCCGCGACCTGCCAGCCGGACAGGTAGATGCCCTTGAGGCCGGCCTTCACCTGCTGCATGGCCTGGTTGCCCGTCAGCGCGCCGAGCGTGTTGACGAACGGCTCGGTGTTGATCGAGTTCCACAGCTTCTCCGCGCCGCGCTTTGCCAGCGTGTGCTCGACCTGCAGCGAGCCACGCAGCTTGACGACGTCGGCGGCACTGTAGCCGCGCTTGATGCCTTTCCAGCGCGGATTCTCGGCCCAGTCTTTTTCGATCTGGGCGATCTGCTGTTCGCGGGTCAGGTGGGTCCAGTTGCTCATGAGGTTCACTCCGGTTGATTGAAAGCTTGGCCGGCTGCTGCACGCTGCCGATGGATAGACTTTAAGTCTTATAGAAGACTATTTTGCATCTTATGTCTTATAGAAGATAATATTTATATTCTTTATAACTCAATGGGTTACATCACTTGTTTCGCAATGCAAGATCAAATTTCTCATATTGAGAAAATATGCCGCAGTGCAGCATCGCTGTATTCCGCATTGCGAAAATGCGTTTCTGCCGTGCGCGACGTGGCAGCCACAACCGTTGCGGCATCATCGGCGACTCCTTCCGCCTGCACCCATTCGCCACCGCCCTGCCCGTGAGCTACCACCCCAGCCGTCCTGCCGCCTTCGCCTGCCTGGCCCTGAGCATGTCACTGGTCGGCAGTTACGTTGCCCTGTCCAAACCGCTGGTGGCCGCGATCCCGGTGTTCCTGCTCGCCTGGCTGCGCTTCGGCATCGGCGGCGCCGCGATGCTGCACTGGTTGCGCAAACCCCCCAACGAACCGCCGCTGACGCGCCAGACCCGCTGGCTGCTGTTCCTGGAATCGTTCCTGGGCAACTTCCTGTTCTCGCTCTGCATGCTGTTCGGCGTCAGCATGACCAGCGCCGTCGCAGCCGGCGTGATCATGGCGGCCATCCCCGCAGCGGTCGCGCTCCTGAGCTGGGCTTTCCTGCGCGAACGCATCGCCGGCCGCACCTGGGCCGCCGTCGCCTGCGCGGCGGCCGGGATTGCGCTGCTCGCATTGCCCGACGCTCCGGCCGTGGCGCACAGCCAGCCCGCCACCAGCTGGCTCGGCAACCTGCTGGTGCTGGGCGCAGTGCTGTGCGAAGCGTCGTACGCCGTCATCGGCAAGAAGCTCACCGGCGCGCTCGGGCCCAAGCGCATCGCCTCGATCATTAACCTGTGGGGCTTCGCCCTGGTCACGCCCTTCGGTCTGTACGCCGCGCTACGGTTCGACTTCGGCGCGGTCGCGCCGGGCGTTTGGTGGCTGCTGCTGTTCTACTCGCTCGCCGCCAGCGTCTGGACGGTGTGGCTGTGGATGACGGGACTCAAGGCGGTGCCGGCGGCGCAGGCCGGCGTCTTCACTGTGATGCTGCCGATCTCGGCCGCCCTGGTCGGCGTGTTGGTCCTCGGCGAGCGCCTCAGCGGCGCGCAGCTGCTGGCTTTTGCCATCGCCCTGGCGGGCGTGTTGCTGGCGACACTGCCGGTGCGCCAGCGCTGAATTTCCTAGTGATGGCGCGGTGTTGGTCGCGCTTCCTCTCGCGCTGCTTGAGCAGTCGCAGCACCTTCCTCACGGCGTCTCTAGCACTCACCGAAGCGTCCTCCTGCAGCGCTTGGCGTCGCGTCGCGCGTCATCGCTGCTCGCGTTCTGCCCGTCGCCAGAGAGGAAATGCCCCGAAAACGGCATTGCGAAAAACAACACGGCACAGTGAAAAAACTGCTTTTTCGCTTGGAAACGCGTTTTTTCTCCAGTAGCATCCGCAGTGCCAGAGGGAATGCAGGTTCTCGCTGGTGATTAATCAACTTCTAGAAGGAAATAATCATGGCAACTGCGAAAAAAGCTGCGGCAAAAAAACCAGCCGC
>JACMQP010000159.1 GCA_014376915.1 Ramlibacter sp. | reverse complement strand
CGGCCGAACCATTGCTGGCTGCGCAGTTCTTCGGGCTTTTTTCTTGGCTTTGAAGCGTTGCTCATTCCGGATCCTGGGCTGCAGTCACTCTTTCACGGCACCGGTCAGGCCCGAGACGTAGTACTCGACGAAGAAAGAATAGATCACCGCCACCGGCAGCGATCCGCACAGCGCGCCCGCCATCAGCGCGCCCCAGTGGTAGACGTCGCCTTCGACCAGTTCGGTGACCACGCCCACCGGCACCGTCTTGCTCTCCGATGAGGAGATGAAGGTCAGGGCATAGATAAATTCGTTCCAGGACAGAGTGAACGCGAAGATGCCGGCCGAGATCAATCCCGGCACCGACAGCGGCAGCACGATCTTCCACAGGATCTGCCAGCGGGTGGCGCCGTCGATCAGCGCGCATTCCTCGAGCTCGTAGGGAATGGATCGGAAGTACCCCATCAGCAGCCAGGTCGAGAACGGGATCAGGAACGTAGGGTAAGTGAGGATCAGCGCCCAGCGCGTGTCGAACAGGCCGAGCTGGAAGACGATGGCGGCCAGCGGGATGAACAGGATCGACGGCGGCACCAGGTAGGCCAGGAAGATTGACAGGCCCACCTGGCGGGAGCCGCGAAAGCGCAGCCGCTCGATGGCGTAGGCCGCCATCACCGATGCCACCAGTGAAACGAAGGTGGCGATCACCGAGACGAACACCGTGTTCCACAGCCATTCCGGGTACGCCGTGTGGAACAGCAGCTTGTTGAAATGCGCCAGCGTCGGCGAGATGACCCAGAACGGGTTGCCATCGCGCGAGAGCAGTTCCGCATCCGGCTTGACGGCCGTGATCGCCATCCAGTAGAACGGGAACAACAGCACGAAGACGAACACCGCTAGCGGCAGGTACAGCGTCAGTACGCGCCTGGGCAGCTTGTCCAGGTAGCTCATGCCCTGCGTTTCGTTGTCGGTGGCCTTCATTTGTCGCTTCCGCCTTGCTGCCAGGCCCTGCGCTGCAGCCCGAAATAACTGAACAGGATGGCCGCCAGCAGGAACGGAACCATTGCGATGGCGATCGCCGCGCCCTCACCCAGCGCACCGCCAGGAATGGCGCGTTGGAACGACAGCGTGGCCATCAGATGCGTCGCATTGAGGGGTCCGCCACGGGTCAGCACGTAGATCAGCTGAAAGTCGGTGAAGGTGAACAGCACCGAGAACGTCATGACCACCGCGATGATCGGGGTGAGCAGGGGCAACGTGACAAAGCGGAAACGCTGCCAGGCGCTCGCGCCGTCCAGCGCTGCAGCCTCGTAAAGGGACGGCGACACCGTCTGCAGGCCAGCCAGCAGGGTGATGGCAACGAAAGGCACGCCGCGCCAGATGTTGGCGGCGATGGTCGCCAGCCGAGCGTTCCACGGGCTGCCGAGAAAATCGATGTAGGTATCGATGATGCCCGCCTTCATCAACACCCAGCTGATGATGGAGAACTGCGAGTCGTAGATCCACCAGAAGGCGATCGCCGACAGGGCGGTGGGCACGATGTAGGGCAGCAGGATGACAGTGCGAAAGAAGGTCTTGAACGGAATCCGGTCGTTCAGGATGATCGCCAGCCACAGGCCCAGCACGAACTTGATGACGCTGGCCACCGCGGTGTAGAACAGCGTATTGAACAGCGCCAGCCGGGTCACGCTGTCGCCCCACAGGTAAACGTAGTTCTCCAGGCCGATCCAGGCGCCGGCGCGGCCGATCTTGGTGTCGGTGAAGCCCAGCCAGATGCCAAGGCCGAGCGGATAGGTGAGAAACAGCAGCAGCAGCACCCCGGCCGGCAGCATGAATGCCAGGCCCAGGGCGTTGCGGCTGTTCTGGAGTTTGCGGAACATGCGGCCCAATTTCCGGTCGGGCTTCAGACTTTGTAGTAGCGCTCGGCGCGTTGCTGGGCGCGTTGCGCCGCTTCTTTCGGTGTCTTGGAGCCGCTGGCCGCTTCGGCCACCATGTCCTGCACGATGAAGTCGGCCAGCGCGCCGGCCGACGCGTAGCCCAGCTTTCCGGCATAGCCGGCCGGGCGCAGGTTCTTGACCGAGTCGCGGTACGGCGTGTTCTTCGGATCCACTGTCCACACCGGATTGCTTTCATACGCCCGCAGCGGCTGCGAGATGTAGCCGCCGGCCGCCTGCATCCACGGGCCGTACTGCTCCTGCTCCATCATGAAGCGGACGAACTCCTTGGCCGCCTTCGGATACTTGCTGTGCTTGAACACCATCTGGTTGAAGAACAGGTGGTACTCGGTTGGCACGCCGACGGGGCCGACCGGGAAGGTCGCGTGCTGGATGTCGGCTGCGATCTCCTTGAGCTTGGCATCGGGCGAATTCTTGGCAGCGTAGTAGATCGAGATGCCGTTGTTGGTCACCGAGATCTGGCCGTCCAGGAAGGCCTTGTTGTTGTTCGGGTCCAGCCATGAGAGCGTGCCCGGGATGAAGGTGGCGTACAGCTCCTTGGAGTACTCGAGCGCCTTGAGGGTTTCTGCGCTGTCGATAATGACTTTGTTGTTCTTGTCGACCAGCGCGCCGCCAAAGGCCCACATCAGCCACTGCGTCCAGCCGCTATCGCCGGTGGCGTGCCCGAGCGCCATGCCGCCCGGCGTGCCCTTGGCCTTGAGCGCCTGGAACATCTTGAGGAAGCCGTCGGTGTCGCGCGGAAACTGGTTGACGCCGGCGGCCTTCAGCACGCTGTCGCGGTAGACCATCATGCTGCCGGTGCCGCCCAGCGGGATCCCGATCCATTTTTTTCCGTCGGGGCGCAGGAAGGCCTCGCAGGCCGGGTACCAGCCGCCGTATTTCTTGCCCAGGTAATCGGCGACATCGGTCATGTCGACCAGCTTGTCCGGATACAGATTGGCGTCGTCGTTGGTCGACAGGATGATGTCCGGGCCGGCGCCGGTATTGGCCGCGACGCCCGCCTTCGGCCGCACGTCTTCCCAGCCTTCGTTGTCGAGCTTCACCTCGATGCCGTATTTTTCGGTGAACTTCTTGACGTTCAGGACGTACTGGTCTTCGTCGCCCTGCACGAAGCGCTTCCAGCGCAACACCCGCAGCTTCGCGCCCTTTTCGGGCTGGCTGTTCCACTGCGCATGAGCCGAGCTGTGCCACAGCATCGGCACCGCGACCACGCCGGCCGCAGCTGTTGTCGTCTTGAGGAACTTGCGGCGATTGTCGTTGGACATTGTTGTCTCCTGGAGTGAGGGCTGGGAAGGATCGGGTTGGATGGATCGGCTCAAGCCCGCTCAGCCGGCCAACCGGGTGCCGCTGGCGGCGTCGAACAGATGGGCGCGCGCCGCGTCGGGCCGCAGGCGGATCAGCTGGCCGGGCCGGAACGCGTGGCGGTCGCGGAACACGCTGGTGACCTCGACGCCGGCGATCTTGGTGAAGACCTGCGTATCGGCTCCGGTGGGCTCGACCACCACCACCTCGGTCGCCACGCCTTCGTCGCCGCCCGCCAGCTCGATGTGCTCGGGCCGCGTTCCGTACACCACGCGCTGGCCGTCCTGGCCGCTGGCGCTGGGCGGCGCCGGGAGCGACATGCCATCGGCGAATTCGACGCGGGCGCCGCCGCCCGAGCGCTTGAGCACCCCAGGCAGGAAATTCATCGCCGGCGATCCGATGAAGCCGGCCACGAACTGATTGACCGGGTGGTCGTACAGATCCAGCGGCGAGCCGGTCTGCTCGACCCGGCCGTCGCGCATCACCACGATCTTGTCGGCCATGGTCATGGCCTCGATCTGGTCGTGCGTGACATAGACCGAGGTGGTCTTCAGGCGCTGGTGCAGCTCCTTGATCTCGGTGCGCATCTGCACCCGCAGCTTGGCGTCGAGGTTGGACAGCGGCTCGTCGAAAAGGAACACCTGCGGATCGCGCACGATGCAGCGGCCCATCGCCACCCGCTGGCGCTGGCCGCCCGAAAGCTGGCGCGGAAAGCGCTCCAGCAGGTCGTTCAGGCCGAGGATGTCCGCTGCCTTGCGCACCCGCTCGTCGGCCAGCGCCTTGGGCTGGCGCGCCAGCATCAGGCTGAAGGCCATGTTGTCGCGCACCGTCATGTGCGGGTAGAGCGCGTAGTTCTGGAACACCATGGCGATGTCCCGTTCCTTGGGCATCATGTTGTTGACGACGCGCCCGCCGATCAGCACCTCTCCGCCGCTGATTTCCTCCAGGCCGGCGATCATCCGCAGCAGCGTGGACTTGCCGCAGCCGGACGGCCCGACCAGCACCGCGAACTGGCCGTCCTCGATCTCGATGTCGACGCCGCGGATGATTTGCGTGGCGCCGAAATACTTCTCGACCCCTCTGATTTCAACTGTGGCCATAGGTCCCGAAGGTTGTGATGCTGAAGCCCCCGACTTTTTAGCATGAAAGAATCCGGGCGTCATCAGCATCAACCGGGACGCGGCCCCGATCTAGGGGAAAACCTGAGGTCGCAAAGATCATATGGTCATACGATTGAAATCGATGGCTGTGAACCCATGATCAAGAATGTCCACGGCAACACGGTCGACCACCTCGGTGAAGCCATCGTCGCAGGCCGCTATGCCGCTGGCGTGTCGATCCCACCCGAAGGGCTGCTGGGCGGGCAGCTTGGCGTCAGCCGCACCGTGGTGCGCGAGGCGGTCAAGTCGCTGGCCGCCAAGGGCCTGTTGACCACCGGCCCCAAGGTCGGCACCCGGGTGCTGTCGTCCGATCACTGGAACTGGTTCGATCCGGACGTGGTGGGCTGGCAGTCCAAGGCCGGATTGACGCGCGAGTTCCTGCGCGAGCTGCAGGACCTTCGCCGCGTGGTCGAGCCGGCTGCGGTACACATGGCAGCGCAGCGCGCCACCCCGCAGGACATCGCTGAAATCGAGGCGGCCTATGAAGGCATGCGCAAGGCGGTGGAAGAGGGCGGCGACTACGTCACGTACGACCTGCGCTTTCACCAGGGGCTGCTGCGTGCCTGCGGCAACCGGATGATGGTGCAGATGAGCAAGGCGATCGGCGCGCTGCTGCGCACCAGTTTCGAGATTTCAACCAGCCGCAAGGACGGACCGAGAGATTCCCTGCCGATGCACCGGGCGGTGCTCGACGCCGTGATCGCCCACAAGCCGGACAAGGCCGAAAAGGCGATCCTGGTGCTGATCGACGGCGCCCGCGACGATATTGAGGAAGTTCTGGCAAAGCGCAAACGTCTGCCGCGGCTGAATCTGCCGGCGCGGCCACTCAGGGCGGCGTGAATCGTGCGGGCGCTGGCGGCGGGCCGGTTCAGGCATCATCGGCGGCCACCAGCGGCGGCGTCGCACCGCTCTTCATTCCAGCCCAGCGCATTTCCCATGACATCCGTTCTCAAGACCATCCTGTTCACCGGCGCTGACGGCCGGGCCCGCTTTCGCGAGGAGAACGTTCCGCTGGACCAGGGCACCGAGCAGTCGCGCCTGTCGCAACTGTTTGCCTCCGGCGGCTACCAGCTGCGCCACAGTCCGCTGGGCTTTTGCAGCCAGTTCCACTGCACCGGCGAGCCGCAATGGGTGTTCATCCTGGCCGGCCGGATGGAGATCGGCCTGCAGGACGGCGCCGGCCGGGTGTTCGCAGCGGGCCAGCACTTCTACTCCGCCGACCACCTTCCGGCCGGCGCCACATTCGACCCGAAGGTGCATG
>JACMQP010000158.1 GCA_014376915.1 Ramlibacter sp. | reverse complement strand
TCTCCGACCAGAAGCCCGAATACCTGATGACCCCAAACCGTGCGCCCGGCATCGCTTTGAGATGGACCTGGGGGTCGAGGGGCTCGGGCAGCGTCTCGAGGGTGAACTCCGCCGGCATGACGAACTGGACGACGTAGCCGCCTTCGGTCGCGGTCTGCGTCACGGGCGCGGTCATCTCAAGCTTCTGGGGCGTGGCTTTCTGCGACGTCTGCGTCACCGGGGCCGTCATCGAAATCTTGCGCTCGCCCTTGTTCTTCCCAAAGATGTAGCCCGCCAGGAGTTTGAACCCCTGGTTACCGGCGTCACCGGCGGGACCCGGGACCACGACCTCGGCCACGACGTAGGGCGCGTACTCGCGCACTTCCACACCGTCGAGCTGTCGGGTGACGACAAACTTCGGTTCTTCGATGGCGCGTGTCACGGTGCTGCCTGTCATCAGTGCGACCGCGAGTGCCGCCGCGAGTACGTTGTTCAATGTTGATTCTCCATCGGGCCAAGTGCCGACTGCTCATCGTACGTCGCGCCACGTGCGCTTGGGATTCGACGGGCCGCAACCCTTCAGTCACACAGGAAACACACAAGGAAAACCACCATGGCAACCAGCAGCATCCTGGGCGGCTAATCCCAAAAGCGTCAGTCTCGTTGACCTACATCAATTTCGGCCTGCAGGAGGACGCTACGGGTGCGGGACGAGCGGTGCAAGATATGGCGATTCGATCAGGCCGCGTGCCTTTTTCATCGTCAACTTTCGGAGGAAACCCACATGAACTCATCCGCCACTCAGCCGCCGCACACCGCAGCTCGCGACGAGGACCTTGTCGAACAGGCTCGTCCCGGCCACGGCGTTCCGTCGCAAGACCCGAACCCTGCGGCGCAGGTTCCGTTGGGTCCCGAGGAAGCTGAGCGCGAGGCCAAGTCGGTGCTGACGGGTGGCGCCGTCGTGGGCGGTGCGGCCGTCGGCGCTGCGATCGGCGTCGTGGTGGGCGGCCCGGTGGGTGGGGTGGTGGGTGGCACGCTGGGTGCGGTTGCCGGCGCGGTGGGGGGTGCCGCGGCTGGCGCCGGGATGAAGCCGGGAGATTCGAGCGGCACCGACCCGGTGCCCGAGGACGGCGCGCCGCACACATAGGCCAGCATGCGCATGCCAAGAGGCACCCCCGCGGCGGTGCAAGCCTTGATCCGCGAACAGGGTCCGGGGCTTTGTAGTTTTCGACTGCCTGCCGCTACCGACTCTTCTTGTTGATGCGCGAAAAGGGATCGAGGTCCTGGAATTCGCTTGGCGTCTGTTTGTCGCGCTCGTAGATTCGCGCCGATGGTGTCAGGCCCTGCATCTGGCTGTCCAGCACCGTCATGGAGTCCTCCCACAGGGCCCAGTCGGTCTGCTCGTTGCCTTCGACCACCTCCGGCACGGAATGCGATTCCGGCAATGGCGATGACTGAACGGCCGCAGGGGAGGGCTTTCGGACGGCGGGCGTGGCGACTGCCTTTTTCGCAGGCTCGGGCACGGATCGCTTGAAGAAATTAAACATCGTACTGCTGCCCTGACCGACCGCAGCACCGGAGCCCATCATGCGATGGAGCCCTGACTCATCCTGCGATCCTGTAACTCCCTGGCGCTGCCGGCGCTTGCCCGGATACTCTGCCCGGGTCGTAACCCATTCTCTAGGCACTTCAGATTTATCGCAACTGTCTGATCGCACCGGGCAAGGCACTGCGCAAGTGGCGCGTGGCCTGCTGGCAACATGCGGCAGATTCAAAGCCGGTGCCGCTTCGGGCCGCTTTGACATCAAGGCTCCTCCGTTCATACTGATCTCAGCCAAAGGGTCACCAATGGATGAAATACGGGCCGAGTTCTGGCAGGCGATCAGCCACCTCTTTCCGGACAATGCGGTCGCGATTGCGTTGGAACAAGGCGATCTTCTGATTTCCTGGAAGACCGACGATGACCCGCTCCGACCGAACAAGCGGTCCTCCCCAATCTACCTGCGGTTCGATCCGGCGCTCGTTGCGGCCATGCGCGGGGCAAGCCCCCGCCAGCGCGAAATACTCGCCAGCCAGCAGGTCGAGACGGTCAAGGCGGGGCTTTGGGGATATCAGCCGGACGACCTGCTGCAAAACGCACGGTTCATCCTGCTGGGGTAAACGGCGAACAGCCCGAGGGTCTGCACCAGCGGGCTGTCGACGAGCATGCGGGCCGGTCGGCCGGCGACTCCCTTAGTTGCGATCGTTGCGGGCGATGCGCATCGGAGCGGGAGCGGGTTCCGCCTGCGGGGCAGCGCCCATCGTGGCAGCGGGAATGGGTTCGACTTGCGCGGCGGCCATCGGGGCCGGCGCGGGCGCGGGCGCAACCATTGGGGCCGGTGCAACGGCAACTTCCTCCTGGCGGACGATCGTCGCAGTGCGCACCGTGTCGGTCAGGCCCGGCACGCCAGTCTCGCCCATCGAGGTCATGTGCGTGCTTTGCTGGCCAGCACCAAGCGCCGGATTGGCGATGTAGGGATTGGGCGGAACGCCCTGGGCGATTGCGACACCGATGGCGGCGACAGTGGAAAGGCCAGCGACGAGGCCAACGATTTTGGTAGTTGCAGACATGAAAGAACTCCTGGATGAAAAGGTAGTGACGAAACAGCGCGCCAAATTCGTGGCAGCACATGGAAAGTTAGACGGCGAATAACCTGGACAGCGTCAGGCCTTGACCCCATTGAATGTGGGACAGGGCCTGACGAACGTTTTGACAACATTTGCATCACTTTGTGATATTTGGTTGCGACGCTCTGCCATTGAGCGCGACGCCCGCTTGAACGCACGCGGCACGCGGCCGAACCGCAAACACGCGGGCCTGTGCCATGCTGCGGCACCAGGAGAGAGACCGATGAAACCCGATGAAGAAGACATGCCGGAGCCGGTGCCGCCGCACACGCCGCAGCAGCAGCCAGGCACGCCCGCGCCAACGCCAGCGCCGACCGAAAGTGACAGGCCGCTGCCGCCACCGATCAAGCTGCCGGGCCAGCCGCACGCGCCCGAGCGGGTGACGCCGCGCGGTTGAACTACTCGCGCGTGACGCGCACCAGTTCTTCGCGCGAGGTGAGGCCTTCGCGCACCAGGCGCTCGCCGTCTTCGCGCATCTGCGTCATGCCCGCGCCGAGCGCCGCGGCCCGGATGTCGGCTTCGGAAGCGCGGTTGTGGATCTGCGAGCGAATCTCGTCGTTGGCGACCATCAGTTCGAAAATGCCGGTGCGGCCCTGGTAGCCGGTCTGGCTGCACTGCCCGCAGCCTGCGCCCTTGCAATGGGCGCACAGTTTGCGCACCAGCCGCTGGGCCAGCACACCGAGCAGCGACGAACTCAGGAGAAACGGCTCGACGCCCATGTCGATGAGCCGGTTGACGGCGCTGGGCGCGTCGTTGGTGTGTAGCGTGGCCAGCACCAGGTGGCCCGTCAGTGAGGCCTGGATCGCGATCTGCGCGGTCTCGTGGTCGCGGATCTCCCCGATCATGATCACGTCCGGGTCCTGCCGCAGGATCGCCCGCAGCGCCATCGCGAAGTCGAGGTCGATCTTGGCATTGACCTGGGTCTGACCGATGCCGTGCAGTTCGTACTCGATCGGGTTTTCCACCGTCATGATGTTGCTGCTGGCCGCATCCATCCGGCTCAGCGCGGCATAGAGGGTGGTGGTCTTGCCGGAGCCCGTCGGGCCGGTCACTAGGATGATGCCGTGCGGCTGCTCGATCAGCTCCAGGAAGCGGCGCAGCGTCTCGCCGGTCATGCCGACCGACTCGAGGCTCAGCTTGCTGCCGCTCTTGTCCAGCAACCGCAACACGGCGCGTTCGCCATGCGCGCTGGGCAGCGTGGACACGCGGACGTCCACCGCGCGGGTGCCGATCCTCAGCGAGATGCGGCCGTCCTGCGGCAGCCGCTTTTCTGCGATGTCCAGTTCGGCCATGATCTTCAGCCGCGAAATCAGCGCCGCGTGCAGAGCGCGATTCGGTTGCACCACTTCGCGCAGTGTGCCGTCGACGCGGAACCGGACACTCGAATGGCGCTCGTAGGGCTCGATGTGGATGTCGCTCGCGCCGTCGCGCGCGGCCTGCGTCAGCAGCGCGTTCAGCATCCGGATGATGGGCGCGTCGTCACTGGTTTCCAGCAGATCCTCGACCGCCGGCAGATCCTGCATCATGCGCGACAGGTCGGCGTCGTTCTGCACCTCGCTGACCACCGTGGCGGCGCTCGATTCGCCCTGCGCGTAGGCGGCGCTGATGCGCTGGGCCAGCGCCTGCGGGTCAAGGTGCTGCACAGTCGCGACCGGATGCTTGCGCAGGACTTCGCTCCAGGCGCCGCGCTGCGGCGCGCCGGAGTGCCACAGCACCAGCTGCTCGCCGTCGTCCTCCAGCAGCAACTGGTTTCCGCGCGCGAAAGCGTAAGGCAGCGGATAGCGCATCGGTCTACTGGCCCAGGAGCGGCGGTGCGGGATTGCCTGCGGCGCGTGGCGCGATCCGCAAGGCCGGCAGAACCGGTCCCGAATTGACCGGCACCACCTTGCTTTCGGGAGGTTGCGCAGCCTCCTGCTTGAGCCGCATTAGGTCATAACGGTCGATCGAAAGCTCATCGCTTTGCTGTGCGTCGCGCACCACGACCGGCCGCAAGAAGACCATCAGGTTGGTCTTCTTGCGGGTGCGGGTTTCGCTCTTGAAAAGGTTGCCGAAGATCGGTACGTCGCCGACCACGGGGATCTTTTCCTGGTTACCCGAGTACTCGTCCGAAAGCAGGCCACCGAGCACCACGATGGCTCCGTCATCCACCAGGACGTTCGATTCGATCGAGCGCTTGTTGGTGATCAGGCCGGTGGCGGAGTTGATCGAAGACGCCTGCACGCTTGAGACTTCCTGAAAGATCTGCAGCTTGACCGTGCCGTTCTCGCTGATCTGGGGCTTGACGCGCAGCGTCAGGCCAACGTCTTTGCGCTCGATCGTCTGAAAAGGGTTTACCGAGCCGCTGCTGCTGGAGCCGGTGTTGGTGAACTGGCCCGTGACGAACGGAACGTTCTGGCCGATCACGATCTTGGCTTCCTCGTTGTCCAGTGTCAGCAGGTTCGGGGTGGACAGGATGTTTCCCTCGCCGTTCGCCTCCAGGAAGCGGGCCAGGAAGCCCAGCACGTAGACGCCGTTGATCCTGCTCGCCACTCCGAAGTTCAGGCCGGTCGAAGGTGCCACCTTTCCGGCCGCAGCCGCGGCCAACGAGAAGATATTGGTGCCACCGATGCTGAAGTTGGTTCCCAGCAGGCCGATGTTCTTGTCGCCACTCTTGCCGATCGGTCCTTGCCACTGGATGCCGAATTCGGCGGCCTTGTCGGCGTTGACCTCGGCGATCAGGCTTTCGACGAACACCTGGGCGCGACGCGCATCGAGCTTGTCGATCACGGCGCGTAGCTGTCGGTACTGCGGCTCGGCGGCCGTGATGATCAGCGAGTTGGTCGCCGGGTCGGCCTGGATCTGGCCGCCGGTGGATGGCTGGGCAGACCCCTGCACCGGCGCCGAGGCGCCACCGCTGCCACCGGGGGTCGTGGACAAGCCCGTGGTGGAAGGAGTGGCCGGAACCGGCGAGCCGCCGGCGCCGCCGCCCCCGGTTCCCGTGGCGCTCAGGGCCGCGCGCAGCGTGACGGCCAGTTTGACTGCTTCCGCGTTCTTCAGGTAGACCACGTAGATGTTGCCCGAGGGGCTCTGCGTGGTCGGCTGGTCCAGCTTCTCGACCAGCGAGCGCACCAGGTTCAGCCGGGCCGCGTTGGGCGCGCGCACGATCACGGTGTTGCTGCGCGATTCGGCGATCACGGTGGTGCGGAAGCCCGTGTCGGTCTGACCCTGGCCCGCAGCGGCTACCGGCGCCGAACCCGATTCGATCAGCCGCGCCACCAGCGGCGCAATGTCCGAGGCCAGCGCGTGGCGCAGCGGGATGATTTCGACATCGGTCGCGTTCGACACGTCGAGCGTCGAGATAATGCGGCCGAGCCGCTGCAGGTTGTCGGCGTAGTCGGTGATGATCAGCGAGTTGTTGCCGGGGTTGGTGTTGATCGTGTTGTTGGGGCTGATCAGCGGCCGCAGGATCGGCACCAGGTTGGCAGCGGTTTCGTAGTTCAGGCGGAAGATCTGCGTGACGATCTGGCTGCCGCTCACCGCAGGGGCGCTCACTGCGACCGAGCCGCCCTGCAGCTTGGCATCGGCCTCGGGCACGACCTTGAGCAGTCCGCCGACGTCGACGACGGTGAAGCCCGACAGGCGGAGCGTGGCGGTGAACTGGTTGAACGCCGCCGCCGGTGCCACCGGCCGTTCCGTGGACAGGTTGATGGTGCCCTTGACCCGTGGATCGACGACGATGTTGCGGCCCATGATGGCGGCCATGGTGCGCGCCACCGCATCGATCTCCGCGTTGACGAAGTTCAGGGTCACCGGTTCGGCCGAACGCTGCGCCAGCACCGGGGCTGCAGTGCCGGCCAGCAGCACGCCGATCGCGACGGAAATGACAGCAAGACGAAAATTCATGTCAGCCTATGGTGATGATCGAGCGCGCGCCGCTGCGTCGTCCGATGATGTTCAGCAGGTTGGCCAGCGCCGCTTCCCGGTCGGGGGCGGCGCTGGCGGTACCGGAAAAGCGCAGCCGGGAGCCGACCCACTGCCCGCTGCCCGTCAGCAGCAGGGCGCCTTCCAGGGTGTCGAGTTGCAGTGTCGATGAAGAACCCCCATTGAGGGTGAGGCGGTAGCTGCCCATGGGCTTCAGGGTGGACAGGCGCGACGACAGGTGCGACGCCGTCAATTCGGCGCGCCCGGCCACGGTCAGGCGCCCTTCGACCCATTCTACTGAAAGGCCCCGTGTCGCCAGCAGCAGGTCGCCGTCGACCTGCAGGGTGTTCCAAGGCGTGCCGAGACCGGCCAGCACCGAGGCTGGCCACTGGCTGCGCTGGTCGCCCACGCGCAACTCGCCGCCGCCCCAGCGCAGGCGGCCACGCAGCGGCAGCGGCTGTGCCATGCAGCAGTCGGCCTTCAGCTCCGCGTTGATCCCGCCCCAGGCCGGCCGCAGGCGCCAGTCAAAGCGGCCGGGCAGGGCGGCGACGTCGTTGCTGCCGGCGCCGCCGGCCAGCAGCAGTCGGGCCGAGCCGTTCCAGATGGTGCCGCTGGCGTCGTCCAGCAGCACCAGGCCGCCGCTGGCGCGGCCGACGCCGGCAGCCAGCCACCGGGCCGGCGCGAACAGCACCAGGGCGAGCAGGACGCCGAGAGCCAGCCCGGCCCAGGCCCAGGTCCAGGGCGTCGCAGGCCAGGGTTCGCGCATCGGACGGGCCACGGACACGGCGCTCAACGCGGCGGCAATGCCAGCACGACCGTTCCATCCCATTGGCCGGCCGGGTTGCGCACCAGGCGGGCTTCCACCGGCAGCACACGGGCGTTGCTGCGGGCCTGCGTGAGCCACTGTCCGAGCGCCTGCGGCGACGTCCCGGCCAGAGTGACGGTCACCCGCTCGCCGGCGATCGACATGCGCGCCGTGACGCCAAGTTGCTGGCGCACCGTCGCTTCCAGCAAGCGGGACGCCTCGTCCGCCGACTGGCGGGGCTGGGCCTGGACGGCAAGCGCCTGGGTTTGCAGGCCCAGCATTCGCTGCAGCTGAACGTCGAGAACGCGATGCTGGGCCGGCGCCGCGCGCAACACCGCCAAAGCCGGTGCCAGCGCGAGCCACCATAGCAGCGCCACGGCGACCAGGCCGGCGGCGGACGCAGCCAGGCGCCGTTCGCGCGGCGCCAGCCGGCTCCATTGCAGCTTCAGGTCGGCCGCGGTCATGGCGCCTCCCGTACGGTGACCACCACAGCGCCGCCGCGCGGTTCCGCCGTGTAGCCGCGGCTGCGCAGGCTTTCCGCCAGCGTTGCCGCTTCAGGGGGCGTGACGGCCAGGCCCTTGGCCCGCAGTTCGCCGCCGGTGTATTCGATCGCCGTCAGCGGCTGCTGCGGCGGCGCGACCGTCGCCAGGGCGCCGAGCATCGCTTCGAGGTCGCGTGCCGAGGTGGCGCCCGCGCTTTGGCGCAGCAGGGCCACTTCCTTTTCCATCTGCAGGGGAGCGTCGACAACGACTTTGACCTGCGGGAAGGTGGTGACCAGCACGCGCCGGACAGCATCGCGCTTGGCCTCGAGGCCGGACCGTTCCTTCCAGGCCCAGGCATTCAGCCCCAGCAGGTTGGCTGCCACCAGCAAGGCGGCGCCCCAGCGGGCAGGCCGCCATTGCGGTGCCCGCAGGACGTCGCCCCAGAGCGCCGCCAGCCGCTTGGCCGCGCGGGCCCGGTTGGAGCTGGCGAACTCGGCCTGTGCAAGGTCCCACCCGGATTGGGCGGCCTGCAGCCAGCGTTCGGTGGCTTGTTGCAGTTCGACGGGATGCTGCAGCAACTGGTCGGCCAGCGCGGCCACAGCCGGTTCGGCCAGCCTCCGGACGTCTGCGGGCAGCGGCGGCAGCAGCGACAAGGCATGCGCCGCCAGTGGCAGGGCGAGCACGCCGTCGCTGCCGGTCAACACCAGCGTCGCCTGTTGCGGCTCGCCGATTGCGTAGAGGGCCGGCGGCTCCTCCGGTGTGAATTCGGGGACGATCCGGGAGATCGGCCGCTCGACGGCTTCCAGCGCGTGGACCGCGTCGCTCAGCCATTGCCGCTCGCACACCGCCACCCAGATCGGTGCGCCGGCTTTTGCCTGCGGTTGCACCGCGAAGTGCAGTGTTTCCGGTTCGTCCAGCAAACGGTCTTCCAGCAGGCCTTCCAGCACTGAGCGCAGACGCGGCGAAGCGGCCGAGACACCCTTGGGCAGTTCAACCTGGTGCCACGAAAGCGCCGCCGCCGGGACGATTGCGATCACTTCGCCGCCGGCGCCGGACGGTCGCGGCAGCAGCGCGGCCGGTGCGCTGGCGTGCGCGCCCACCGAGCGTCCGTCGGCGGTCACCAGGTAGCGGAACTCCGTCGCGGAACCGACGGGCGCATGGGGAAGCAGGAAGATCAGTGAGCTCATTGGCTGCGGCGATTGTAGGCAGGCAGGAGCATGAACATCAGCGGGCGGGCAGGGTCGAGCCCGGGAGCGGGGCTTCGATGACGCCGCGTTCACGCTGCAGGGCCGTCACCTTGAGGCCGGCCCGCTGCAGGACCGAGCGTTCTTCCACCACGATCTGTCCCAGCCGCAGTCGGCCACGACTTTCGAAGAAGCTCGAAGAGACGCCGACCTTGTTGGTATCGAGGGCCGACTCCTCGCGGCCCAGCAGCTTCGCCGCAGCGGACCGGGTGGGCAGAGGCGCCCGGTCGCGCTCCGTGACGATCCGCTGCGCGTCCGCCATGCTGATGCCATCGATGCTGGCGTAGATCACTTCCGCCTTTGCCGTATTCATGTTCACCGGCGTTGCGGTCGCCGACTGCAGCACAGTGACGTAAGGCCGCAATGCCGCGACCGTCCCGGGCGGCAGGCCCAGCCATGTCAGCTGCTCCACCCGTTGCGGCATCAGCGGCGCCTGCGGCGACGA
>JACMQP010000157.1 GCA_014376915.1 Ramlibacter sp. | reverse complement strand
GCCGGACCGACGAATTTGTCCGGGTTCCACCAGAAGCTGGGACACGCTGTCGAGCAGCTGGCGCACAGGATGCACTCGAACAGGCCGTTGAGCTCGTCGCGCTCTTCGGGCGACTGCAGGCGCTCGGTCTCCGGCGGAATCGACTCGTTGATCAGGTAAGGCTTGATCGAGTTGTACTGCTTGAAGAACTGCGTCATGTCCACGATCAGGTCGCGGATGACCGGCAGGCCGGGCAGGGGCTTGAGCACGATCGTCCCTTTGAGCGTGAGCATGTTGGTCAGACACGCCAGGCCGTTCTTGCCGTTGATGTTCATCGCATCCGAACCGCAGACGCCCTCGCGGCAGGAGCGGCGGAACGACAGCGTCGGGTCCTGCGCCTTGAGTTTGCCCAGGACGTCCAGCAGCATGCGCTCATGTCCGTCGAGCTCGATCTCGATGGTCTGCATGTAGGGCTTGGCGTCCTTGTCCGAGTCGTAGCGGTAGATCTGGAACGTACGTTTCATTAGAAGGTCCTGACTTTTGGGGGCACCGAGTCGACCGTGAGCGGCTTGAGGTTGACCGGTTTGTACGAGAGACGGTTGTCCTTGCTGTACCAGAGCGAATGTTTCAGCCAGTTGGCGTCGTCGCGGCCAAGCGGCGCGACCGGGTCGTCGGCCGGGCGCTCGTACTCGCTCACTGTGTGCGCGCCGCGGCACTCCGTGCGGGCCGCCGCCGCAACGATGGTCGCCTGGGCGCATTCGATAAGGTTCTCGACTTCGAGCGCCTCGATCCGTGCGGTGTTGAAGATCTTCGACTTGTCCTTCAACCCGATCGAGCCGACGCGCTCGCGCAGCGCAGCGATCTTGACGACGCCCTGGTCCATGCTGGCCTGGGTGCGGAACACGCCGGCGTGCAGCTGCATCGCGGCCCGGATGTCGTTGGCGACGTCCTGTGCGTATTCACCGGAACTGACGTTCTCCAGGCGGTTGAGACGCTCCAGCGCGAGATCCGCCGCATCGGCCGGCAGCGGCTTGTGGCTCTTGTTGCGGTCGTTGAATTCGACGATGTGGTCGCCGGCCGCGCGGCCGAACACCAGCAGGTCGAGCAGCGAGTTGGTGCCCAGCCGGTTGGCGCCGTGCACGCTGACGCAGGAGCATTCGCCCACTGCGTAAAGACCGTTGACCACCGCGTTGTTCACGGCGCCGTTCTGGCTCACGACCTGACCCTGGATGTTGGTCGGGATGCCGCCCATCTGGTAGTGGATCGTCGGCACCACCGGGATCGGCTCTTTGGTGATGTCCACGTTGGCAAAGTTGATCCCGATCTCGTAGACGGAAGGCAGGCGCTTGTGGATCGTCTCGGACCCGAGGTGGTCGAGCTTGAGCAGGATGTAATCCTTGTTCGGGCCGCAGCCGCGGCCTTCCTTGATTTCCTGGTCCATGCAGCGGGAGACGAAATCGCGTGGCGCCAGGTCCTTCAGGGTCGGCGCATAGCGCTCCATGAAGCGCTCGCCATTGCAATTCATGAGAATCGCGCCTTCTCCGCGGCAGCCTTCGGTCAGCAGCACGCCGGCGCCGGCAACGCCGGTCGGGTGGAATTGCCAGAACTCCATGTCTTCCAGCGGGACGCCGGCGCGGGCCGCCATGCCCATGCCGTCACCGGTGTTGATGTAGGCGTTGGTGCTGGCGGCGAAGATCCGTCCGGCGCCGCCGGTGGCCAGCAGCGTGGTCTTCGCTTCGAGGATGTGCAGGTCGCCAGTTTCCATCTCCAGCGCCGTGACGCCGACGACGTCCCCGGCCGAATCGCGGATCAGGTCCAGCGCCATCCACTCGACGAAAAAGCTGGTGCGGGCCTTGACGTTCTGCTGGTACAGCGTATGCAGCATGGCGTGGCCGGTGCGGTCGGCCGCAGCGCAGGCGCGCTGCACCGGCTTCTCGCCATAGTTGGCGGTGTGGCCGCCAAATGGCCGCTGGTAGATGGTGCCGTCCGGGTTGCGGTCGAACGGCATGCCCATGTGCTCGAGGTCGTACACGACTTCGGGCGCCTTGCGACACATGTATTCGATGGCGTCCTGGTCGCCGAGCCAGTCCGAGCCCTTGATGGTGTCGTAGAAGTGATAGTGCCAGTTGTCTTCGCTCATGTTGCCGAGCGAGGCGCCGATGCCGCCTTGCGCGGCCACGGTGTGGGAACGCGTCGGGAACACCTTGGACAGCACGGCGACGTTCAGTCCGGCGCGCGCGAGTTGCAGCGAGGCGCGCATGCCGGAGCCGCCGGCGCCGACGATCACGACGTCGAATTTGCGCTTGGTGATGTTGTTCTTGGTATAGCTCATTGCTTCAGACTCTCCAGAGGACTTGAATGGCCCAGCTGGCGCAGCCGAGCAGCCAGACGATGGTGAAGATTTGCAGCAACAGCCTGGCCCACACCGGCTTTACGTAGTCCATCCACACGTCGCGCATGCCGACCCAGATGTGCCAGAACAAGGCGGCGATGACGGTAAAGGTCAGCACTTTCATCCACTGGCTGGCGAAAATGCCGGCCCATTTATCGTAGCCGATCGGGCCGCGGTTGAAGATCAGCTGTGCCAGCACCAGCAGCGTGAAAAGGGCCATCAGGCCAGCGGTCACGCGCTGGCTGAGCCAGTCGCGCATTCCGTAATGCGCACCGACGACGATGCGTTTGGTTCCGTAATTCACTGACATTGATCGGTTCCTTCTTTTCAGGGGGCGGGGGACGGAACCGAAGGTCCATCCCTCAAAGTTCAATAAAGTCCGAACAGTTTGGCGCCCAGCACCACCGTGAGCAGCACGCTTGCCGCCAGGGTGAAGACGGCGCTCTTGCGGCCGAAATCCTTGGTCACGGCGGCGTGGTTCACATCCATCCAGAGGTGGCGCAGGCCGGCGATGACGTGGTGCAGGTAGGCCCAGATCAGGGCCAGGACCACCAACTTGATGAACCAGCCGGGGAAGATACCCAAGCCCTGGCTGAAGGCGCTGGTAAACCTGGCAAACGAAATTTCAGAGCTGACGGACCGATCGAACATCCAGATGATGAACGGCATCAAAGCGAACATCAGGACGCCGCTGATGCGGTGCAGGATCGACACCAAGCCGGCTGCCGGCAGTCGGTAGTTGGGCAGGTCCGTCAACGCGTTGATGTTGCGGAATTCGGGCCGCTTCTTGGCTGGCTCTGTCATGGGGTGGCTTTCTTCAGGGAGTGCATGCGTTTTTGCGCTTCGGGGGATGCACACAAACCAAAATTCTATTGCAATGCACAAACTGTCACAGTCGCATGGCGGAAAGCTTGTGTCAGTTCAGTTGATTACGGTAATGGTGGGTGTCGGTCCGGTAGAGGCCGCGGCGCAGTTCCATTGGAACGTCGTTGTAGGTGTACGCGATGCGTTCCACGCTCAGCAGCGGCGTCTGGGGAGGCACCTGCAGCGCCGCCGCCTGCTGCTCGTCTGGCAGCACCGCGCGGATCTTTTCTTCGGCCCGCACCATGCGCACGCCGAACTCGATCTCGAACATCGCGTAGGTCGGCCCCTGGTAGCCCGCCGCCTGCTCCGTGGTCAGGCCCTTGAAGGCATTGCCCGGCAGCCACAGGTCCTCGAGGATGGTCGGCACGCCGCCGAAAGAAAGCACCCGCCGCACCTGGACCACCGCGTCGCCGGAGCGCAGCGACAGCGCCCGCGCGACGTCGGCGCTGGCGCGCACGCGCCGGCACTCGAGCACCGTGCGCTGGGCCGGGCCCTCGGAGTCGCGGTCGCCGCTGTCGGGCATCAGCTTGAGGAAGCGATAGCGCACCTGTTGCTCGGAATGGGTGGCGACGAAGGTGCCCTTGCCCTGGCGCCGGATAACGAGGTTTTCGGCCGCCAGTTCGTCGATCGCCTTGCGTACCGTGCCCTGACTGACGCGAAAGCGCGCGGCCAGGTCCATCTCGCTGGGAATCGACTCGCCGGGCTTCCATTCGCCGAGCTGCAGGCTTTGCAGGATCAGCTCCTTGATCTGCTGGTAGAGCGGGCTGAACGCCGGCGTCGCGCCAGCGATCGGCCTGCCGGTGGCGGGATCGGTCTGGTGTTGATGGGAACTGGCCATGGGCGGCGGGTGTGGGGGAGGCCTGGAAAATACGCTTGATTCCGACCAAATGATATCTTATATAAGACATAAGACAAATTGACGCTCCCCGGGTTCGTGGGTAAAATTACGGGTTTTCCACAGAGCAGCAGCCATCGCCCGGCGCCCGCGGAAACCGGTTTCGCAACCTTCCTTTCGGAGATCTCCCCATGAGCAAAAAGCCCGTCCGCGTCGCCGTCACCGGCGCCGCCGGCCAGATCGGTTATGCCCTGCTGTTTCGCATCGCATCCGGCGAGATGCTCGGGAAGGACCAGCCGGTGATCCTGCAGTTGCTGGAAATCCCCGATGAGAAGGCTCAGAAGGCGCTCAAGGGCGTGATGATGGAACTGGAAGACTGTGCCTTCCCGCTGCTGGCCGGCATGGAAGCGCACAGCGACCCGATGACCGCCTTCAAGGACACCGACTACGCGTTGCTGGTCGGATCGCGTCCGCGCGGCCCGGGCATGGAGCGTGCTGAGCTGCTCTCGATCAACGGCGCCATCTTCACCGCTCAGGGCAAGGCGCTGGACAAGGTGGCCAGCCGAAACGTCAAGGTGCTGGTGGTCGGGAATCCGGCGAATACCAATGCGTACATCGCGATGAAGAGCGCGCCCAGCCTGCCGCGCGAAAACTTCACCGCCATGCTGCGCCTGGACCACAACCGCGCGCTGTCGCAGGTCGCGGCCAAGACCGGCGTCAAGGTCGGCGACATCGAGAAGCTGACCGTCTGGGGCAACCACTCGCCGACCATGTATGCGGACTACCGCTTCGCCACGATTTCGAAGGAATCTCCGATTGCTGGCGGCAAGGCCGTTCGGGACATGATCAACGACCAGGTCTGGAACGCCGACACCTTCCTGCCCACCGTCGGCAAGCGCGGCGCCGCCATCATCGAGGCGCGTGGCCTGTCGTCCGCTGCTTCGGCTGCCAACGCCGCCATCGACCACATGCGCGACTGGGCCCTGGGCACCAACGGCAAGTGGGTGACGATGGGCGTGCCGTCCGACGGCGACTACGGTATCCCCAAGGACCTCATGTTCGGCTTCCCGGTCACGACCGAGAACGGCAGGTACACCATCGTCAAGGACCTGCCGATCGACGCCTTTAGCCAGGAGCGCATCAACAAGACGCTGCAGGAGCTGAAGGACGAGCAGGCCGGCGTGGCGCACCTGGTCTGATCGCCGAACCCGCAGTGGTCCATCCGCGCGACATCCTTCTCGGCGCCCAGGGGCAGACCGGCTTCCTGCCGGTGTGCGACCACTACAGCGGCGTCGAGGCGCGGATGCGCAAGAGCCTGCAATTGCAGGCCGAGATGACCGAGGAGTTCGGCGCCTGCGTGTTCGACGTGACGCTGGACTGCGAGGATGGCGCGCCGGTCGGAGGCGAGACCGAGCATGCCGCGCTGGTCGTGGCACTGGCATCGCTGGCGAGCGACAAGGCCCGCATCGCGGTGCGTGTGCATCCCGTGCATCACCCCGCCTTCGAGCACGACGTCGCCACCATCGCTGGCAAGGCCGGTCGCCGGCTGTGCCACATGATGGTTCCCAAGGTGGAGTCGCCGGCCGACGTCGACCGCGCCGCGCAGGCACTGGACGCTGCCGGCGCCGGACAGCTTGCGCTGCATGTGCTGATCGAGTCGCCGGCGGCGGTACACCGCGCTTTCGACATCGCGGCCCATCCGCGGGTGCAGTCGCTCAGCTTCGGTCTGATGGATTTCGTGTCCGCCCACGGCGGCGCAATTCCCGCCGAGGGCATGGGCGTCGAAGGCCAGTTCACCCATCCACTGGTGGTGCGTGCCAAGCTGGAGATCGCCTCGGCCTGCCACGCACATGGCAAGGTTCCTGCGCATGGGGTGGTGACGGAGTTCCGGGACACCAAGGCCCTCGCCCTCGCGGCGCAGCGGGCAGCGCGTGAGTTCGGCTTTACCCGGATGTGGAGCATCCATCCGGACCAGATCCGGCCGATCCTCGCGGCTTTCGCGCCGACCCCGCATGAAATCGACATCGCCTCGAAGATGACCCTGGCCGCCGCTGCCGCGCAGTGGGCGCCGATCAGCTTCGAGGGCAAGTTACAGGACCGCGCCAGCTACCGCTATTACTGGCAGGTGCTGGAGCGGGCTCACCGCACCGGCCGGTCGTTGCCGGCAGAAGTCCGGGGCTGGTTCGACGCCGCCCCGCGTCACTAGAACATTATGGAGAAACGTTGTATGAAAACCCTGGTCGCAGCGCTTCCGCTGTCCCTGCTGATTGCATTGACGCCCGTCCTGGCCTCGGCCCAGACCACCAAGGCCATCAAGCCCGCCGGCAAGGCCGCGGCAGCCAACGCCGCGGCCGCCAGGAACCTGAAGGCGGCGCGGGTGAAGGCGGCGGAGGAGGCGACCCCGGTCGATGACGACCCGGCCGTGAAGCTGACCGATGCCGATCTCGAGGTCGCCAGGAAGGTGTACCTGGGGGACATCCCGTGCGAACTGGGCGCCACCGTGCATATCACGCCGCACAAGCGTGAAGGCTTCTTCATCGTGCGGGCCGGCATCCAGCGCTTCCGCATGCACCCGGTCGAAAGCAAGACCGGCGCTATCCGGCTGGAAGACCCGGTGGCTGGCGCGATGTGGCTGCAGCTTGGCAACAAGTCAATGCTGATGAGTCAGAAGATGGGCAAGCGGCTGGCGGACGATTGCATGAACCCGACCCAGTCGGCGATGAACGAGACCCTGAAGAAGAACCCGATCAACATTCTCGAGGCGGCGCCGGTCGTGAAGGTCGCTGCCCCGGCGGGCGAGGCGGCCGCGCTGGCCTCGACCCCACCCACGGCGGAAGCGCAAGAGCCGCCGCCGAAGGTCGCAGCCGAAGCGCCGGCGGCCGCCACAGCGCCAGCGCCCGAGACGCCGGCGGCGACGCCAGCAACCAAGTGATTTTTTGGATTTGAACGGAGAGAACCATGTTGCTAGCCTACGTTGACCATGTCGCCGAGCGGGCCGCGCTCGGCATTCCGCCACTGCCGCTGTCGGCCAAACAGACCGGTGAGCTGATCGAGCTGTTGAAGAACGTTTCCACGGCCGAAGCCGACTTCCTGCTGAACCTGATCACGCATCGCGTACCGGCCGGCGTCGATGACGCCGCCAAGGTCAAGGCGAGCTACCTGACGGCCGTGGCGCACGGCACCGAGAAGTGCCTGGTGATCAGCCGCGAGAAGGCGACCGAACTGCTTGGCACCATGCTGGGCGGCTACAACGTCGGTCCGCTGGTCGCCCTGCTGGACGATCCGGAAGTGGGCAAGGTCGCGGCCGAGGCGCTGAAGAAAACCCTGCTGATGTTCGACCAGTTCCACGACGTCAAGGAGAAGGCCGACAAAGGCAACGAGAACGCGAAGGCCGTGCTGCAAAGCTGGGCGGACGCCGAGTGGTTCACGAGCCGGCCGGAAGTGCCGGAGAGCATCCAAGTCTCGATCTTCAAGGTGGCCGGCGAAATCAACACCGACGACCTGTCGCCGGCGCCGGACGCCTGGAGCCGTCCCGACATCCCGCTGCACGCCCTGGCGATGCACAAGAACCCGCGTCCCGGTATCACGCCGGAGGAAGAAGGCAAGCGCGGCCCGGTGAAGTTCATCGACGAACTGAAGGCCAAGGGCAACCAGGTCGCCTATGTCGGCGACGTGGTGGGCACCGGGTCGTCCCGCAAGTCGGCCACCAACTCGGTGCTGTGGTTTACCGGCCAGGACATCCCGTTCGTCCCGAACAAGCGTTTCGGTGGCGTGTGCCTGGGCGGCAAGATCGCGCCGATCTTCTACAACACCATGGAAGACGCTGGCGCCCTGCCGATCGAGCTCGACGTCTCGAAGATGGAGATGGGCGACGTGGTGGAACTGCGTCCCTATGAAGGCAAGGCGCTGAAGAACGGCGAAGTGATCGCGGAGTTCAAGGTCAAGAGCGATGTGCTGTTCGACGAAGTGCGCGCCGGCGGTCGCATTCCGCTGATCATCGGCCGCGGCCTGACGGCCAAGGCGCGCGAGGCGCTCGGCCTGCCAGCGTCGACGCTGTTCCGCCTGCCGACGCCGCCGGTGGACACCAAGAAGGGCTTTACCCTGGCGCAGAAGATGGTGGGCCGCGCCTGCGGCTTGCCCGAAGGCCAGGGCGTGCGTCCCGGCACCTACTGCGAGCCGCGCATGACATCGGTCGGTTCGCAGGACACCACCGGTCCGATGACCCGCGACGAACTGAAAGACCTGGCCTGCCTGGGTTTCTCGGCCGACCTGGTGATGCAGTCGTTCTGCCACACCGCCGCTTATCCGAAGCCGGTGGACGTCAAGATGCACCACGAGCTGCCGGACTTCATCAGCACCCGCGGCGGTGTCTCGCTGCACCCGGGCGATGGCGTGATTCATAGCTGGCTCAATCGCCTGCTGCTGCCCGACACCGTGGGCACCGGCGCAGACAGTCATACCCGGTTCCCGATCGGCATCAGCTTCCCGGCCGGCTCCGGCCTGGTGGCGTTCGCCGCCGCCACCGGCGTGATGCCGCTGGACATGCCCGAATCGGTGCTGGTGCGCTTCAAGGGCCAGATGCAGCCCGGCGTCACGTTGCGCGACCTGGTCAATGCAATCCCGCTGTATGCGATCAAGCAGGGCTTGCTGACGGTGGAGAAGAAAGGCAAGAAGAACATCTTCTCCGGCCGCGTGCTCGAAATCGAAGGCCTGCCCCAGCTGAAGGTGGAGCAGGCGTTCGAGTTGTCCGACGCCTCGGCCGAACGTTCCGCCGCCGGCTGCACCGTGCACCTGGGCAAGGAGCCGATCATCGAATACGTCAACAGCAACATCACGCTGATGCGCTGGATGATTTCACAAGGTTATGCCGATGGCCGGACGCTGGCGCGTCGCATTGCCGCACAGGAAGTCTGGGTCAAGAACCCGCAATTGCTCGAGCGCGATGCCGATGCCGAATACGCCGCCGTCATCGAGATCGACCTGGCCGACATCCACGAGCCGATCGTGGCCTGCCCAAACGATCCGGACGACGTCAAGACGCTGTCCGAAGTGGCGGGCGCCAAGATCGACGAAGTGTTCATCGGCTCCTGCATGACCAACATCGGCCACTTCCGCGCCGCCTCCAAGCTGCTGGAAAACAAGCGCGACATCCCGGTCAAGCTGTGGGTCGCGCCGCCCACCAAGATGGACGCGCAGCAACTGACAGAAGAAGGCCACTACGGCGTGCTCGGCACGGCCGGCGCCCGCATGGAGATGCCGGGCTGTTCGCTGTGCATGGGGAACCAGGCACAGGTGCGGGAGGGAGCCACGGTGTTTTCCACCAGCACCCGGAACTTCCCGAACCGGCTGGGAAAAAACACCTTTGTTTACCTGGGCAGCGCCGAGCTGGCGGCCATTTGCTCGAAGCTGGGACGGATCCCGACCAAGGAGGAATACATGCTCGACATGGGCGTTCTCACCGCGGCCAGCGATCAGGTCTACCAGTACCTGAACTTCGACAAGATCGCCGACTTCAAGACCGCAGCCGACACCGTCGCGGCCTGAGTTCGCATCCATCAATGACAAAAGCGGCCCGCGGGCCGCTTTTTCTTTGGGAAACCGGCTGCGTGGTCAGCCCATCTTGATTTCCTGGTGATCACCCATCTTCGGCGGATTACCGGTGACCGCCGCCGTCGCCATCTTCAACAGCTGCGTCATCTTGCTCTCGTGGATGTCCCAGTATTCAGCGTTGTCGATGTGGACCTCGATCAGTTCAAGGTTTGGGTCCTCGAGGCCGCCGGGAAACCAGGCCTTGACGATCGGGTTGTACAGTCGCTCCTTCAACGCGCGGTCCTCGCTGACGCGTGCCGTGCCCGAGACCGACACCCAGGTGTCCTTGCCCGGGTCGCCATAGCTGACGCCGACGTTGCCGTCGGCCTGCACACTTTGGCCCAGCTCGGTCGCGCGGGAGACGAAGAAATACAACATGCCGTTTTCGTCGAGCGCCCGGTTCTGGGTGGTTAACGGGTGGGAGTGCAGTTTGCCGTCGGCATGGCGATGGGTGAACATTCCAAACTTCATGTCCTTGATCAGGTGCCACAGCTTGTCTTGGGGAGTTTCAGTCTTGCTCACGGGGATGGTTCCTTGCTGTTCGTTTCGGGGCTCGTTGAGTTTGACGCGCACGACGTTGCTGCTGTGTCGGAAAACGACTCGCCGGTTTGTACGTCGATGCCGACAGCCTCACGGTGCACCTGCTACAGAACGGATGGGCGGGGAGCGGCAGGTCTCGACGAAAGTGTGGCGCGCGACCCGCCGCATCTTTCTTGTATGCTGATTCACCCACCCCAGCGGACACAGAAAGCTCCCCATGACACGCGTCTTCAATTTCAGCCCCGGCCCTGCCACCTTGCCTGAACCGGTGCTGCGACAGGCCGCCGACGAGATGCTTGACTGGCATGGCAGCGGCATGTCGGTGATGGAGATGAGCCACCGCGGCAAGGAGTTCATGGGCATCCACGCCGAGGCCGAAGACCTGTTGCGCGAGCTGATGGCCATCCCCTCGAACTACAAGATCCTGTTCATGCAGGGCGGCGCGATCGGCGAGAACGCGATCGTGCCGATGAACCTGATCGGCAAGACCGGCAGCGCCGACTACGTCAACACCGGCGAATGGTCGAAGAAGTCGCTCAAGGAAGCCAAGGCCTACGGCAAGGTGAACATCGCCGCCAGCGGAGAAGCCGGCAACTTCACAGCCATTCCGAAGCAGGCCGCCTGGAAGCTCGATGCCAACGCGTCGTACGTACACATCTGTTCCAACGAAACCATCGGCGGCGTCGAGTACCACTGGACGCCCGATACCGGGCCTGTGCCGCTGGTGGCCGACATGTCGTCCAACATCCTGTCGCGGCCGATCGACGTCAGCAGGTACGGGCTGATCTATGCCGGCGCGCAGAAAAACATGGGGCCGTCGGGCCTGACGGTGGTGATCGTGCGCGACGACCTCATCGGCCACGCGCTGCCGGTCACGCCCTCGGCCTTCAACTACCAGATCCAGGCTGAAGCCGACTCCATGTACAACACGCCTCCGACCTATGCGATCTACATCGCCGGCCTGGTGCTCAAGCATGTCAGGCAGCACGGCGGGTTGCCGGCGATGGAGGAGCACAACCGCTCCAAGGCCAGGCTGCTTTACGACTATTTGGACCAGAGCAAATTCTTCAGCAATCCGGTGGCGCCGGACGACCGTTCCCTGATGAACGTGCCGTTCAAGCTCAAGGACGACGCGCTCGACGACGTCTTCCTGAAAGGCGCGCAGGCCAGGGGCATGATTCAGCTGAAGGGCCACCGGGTGGTCGGCGGCATGCGCGCCTCGATCTACAACGCCATGCCGATCGAAGGCGTCCGCGCGCTGGTGCAGTACATGAAGGAATTCGAGTCGCAGCATGGCTGACGGGGCCAGCTCGCCGTTCCGGGTGCTGGTGCTGAACCAGATCTCGGAAAACGGGTTGAAGCGGCTGCCGGCGGGCCGCTACCTGGCCGGCAAGGATCTCGCCGAGCCGGACGCCGTGCTGGTTCGCTCGGCCGACATGCACGGAGTCGAAATCGCCGCCAGCGTCAAGGCGATCGGCCGTTGTGGCGCCGGCACCAACAACATCCCCGTTTCGGCAATGAGCGCGCGCGGCGTGCCGGTGTTCAACGCGCCGGGCGCGAACGCCAACGCGGTGAAAGAGCTGGTGCTCGCCGGCATGTTGCTGGCGGCGCGCAACCTGGCACCGGCCCTGGCCTTCGTCGCCGGGCTTGACCCAGCCGCGCCGGGCCTGGACCAGGCCGTCGAAAGCGGCAAGAAGGACTTCGGCGGTTTTGAGCTCGCGGGCCAGACGCTGGGCATCGTCGGCCTGGGCAAGGTCGGCTGCCTGGTCGCCGACGTCGCGATCAAGCTCGGCATGAGCGTGCTGGGCTACGACCCCGAGATCACCGTCGACGCTGCATGGAGCCTCCCGGCGCAGGTCAAGAAAGCAGCCAGCGTCGCCGACGTGCTCAAGAACGCCAACTTCGTGAGCCTCCACGTGCCGCTGGTGGAGGCCACCCGCGACCTGGTGAACGAGCAGAACGTGGGCCTGATGCGGCCAGGCGCGGTGCTGCTGAACTTCTCCCGCGAAGGCGTGGTGAGCGACCAGGCGGTGCTGGCGGCGCTGAACGCCGGCCAGCTCGGCTGGTATATCTGCGACTTCCCGGACGGCAAGATCCTGCGGCATCCGAAGATCGTCGCTTTGCCGCACCTGGGCGCGTCCACCCGCGAGGCGGAAGACAACTGCGCCGTGATGGTGGCCGACCAGCTACGCGATTACCTCGAGCACGGCAACGTCGCCAATGCCGTTAACTTTCCGAACGTCTCGATGGCGCGCGAATCCGGTTACCGCGTCGCGATCGCCAACGCCAACGTGCCAAACATGCTGGGGCAGATCTCCACCGCGATGGCGCAGGCCGGCCTGAACATCCACAACATGGCCAACAAGTCGCGCGGCGACATGGCCTACACGCTGGTCGATGTCGACAGCCCGGCCAGCGATTCGGTGATGGCCGCTCTTCGCGCCATCGACGGCGTGCTGGCGGTGCGCTACCTGCCGGACACACGCACCGACTAAGTGGTTGCTGCAGCTTGCGACCGGGGATCGGGTTGATGGCTGCACAATGAGGCAAGAGCAATAGCCGGAGGTTGAAATGCCCCATCCATTCATCCAGACCCTCAAGACGTTTCGCACCCCATCGGGAAAGACCGGCAAGTACCACTCGCTGCCGTTGCTGGCCCAGCAGTATCCCAAGGTCAGTCGCTTGCCGGTGTCCATGCGGATCGTGCTGGAATCGGTGGTCCGCAACTGCGACGGCGAGAAGGTGAACGCCGAGCACGTGCGGCAGCTGGCCAACTGGTTCCCGAACGCCGACCGCACTGAGGAGATTCCGTTCGTGGTGGCGCGGGTGGTGCTGCAGGACTTCACCGGTGTGCCGCTGCTGGCCGACCTGGCGGCGATGCGCGCCGTCGCCGCCCGCCTGGGGCGGCGTCCCGGCTCGATCGAGCCGCTGGTGCCGGTGGACCTGGTGGTGGACCACTCGATCATGGTCGATTACTACGGCACGCCCGACGCCATCGACCTGAACATGAAGCTCGAGTTCAAGCGCAACCGCGAGCGCTACGAATTCATGAAGTGGGGCATGCAGGCCTTCAGCACCTTCGGCGTGGTGCCG
>JACMQP010000156.1 GCA_014376915.1 Ramlibacter sp. | reverse complement strand
GCCGACTTTGGCCAGGCCCGCAGCCAGGTTGACGGTGGTGGTGGTCTTGCCCACACCGCCCTTTTGATTCGCGATGCAGAAGATTTTCGCGCCTGGCGGCGCAACTGCGGCGCTCACTTGCTCATCGCCAGTTTGACGCCGAAGCCCAGCAGGAAAATGCCGGCCAATTTTTCGAGCACGCGGCCGATCAGCGGATTGGAGCGCAGCCGCTCGGCCAGGTGATGCGTCAGCAGCACCACGACCAGCCCGTAGGCAAAAGTGAGCGTGGCGATGGTCACTGCCATGACGCTGAAGGTCAGCATGCCTTGATGGCGCGCAGGATCGACGAACAACGGGAAGAAGGCCATGTAGAACACGATGGCCTTGGGGTTGAGCAAGGTGATCAACGCGGCCTGCCGCAAGTAGTGGTGCGGCTCGATGTTGATGACCGGTTTGGCGCCGGGCTTGGCCAGCAGCATCTTCAGGCCCAGCCAGGCGAGGTAGGCGGCGCCCAGCCACTGCACGGCGTGAAAGGCGGTCGGATAGGCAGCCAGCAGGGCGGCCACGCCGGCGACCGCCAGCCACATAAGCACCTGATCCCCGGCGATCACGCCCAGGGTGGCAGCCAATCCGCCAGCGATTCCGCCTTTGCCGGTCGAGGTGATCAGGGCCAGGTTGCCGGGTCCGGGGATTGCGAGAAAGATGATGATGGCGGCGATGAATGCGCCGTAGTCTGCTACGCCGAACATGTGTTCCCCCGGGCTGGACGCCGAATCTTGAAGGCTGAGTTTACGTTACAGCGGGAGCGCGGCGCAGCCAGATGAGGCAGCGTTCAGCAGCCAGCCTCGGTACCGTCAACTGTTCCACGTGGAACACGATGCTGGCCTTGGGCAGAGTTTCGATTTCCGGCTCCGGATGCTTCCCCTTCATCGCCAGCCAGAGGCCCCGGGGCGCCAGTGCCGCGGACGACCAGGTGACGAAATCGGCCAGGGACGCGAAGGCGCGGGAGGCGATCACGTCGTACGGACCAGTGAGGCTTTCGACCCGGGCGTGCACACCGCGCAGGTTCGGCAATTGCAGAGTCGCGGCCGCCTGCTGGATGAAGGCGGCCTTCTTGGCCACAGTATCGACACAATCGACCTGGAACTGCGGACAACAGATGGCGATCACCACGCCTGGCAGGCCGCCGCCGGAGCCGACGTCGAGCAGGCGCAGTGACCGGTCCCCCGTCTGCCTCAACAGCGGGCCGACCACCGCCAGGCTGTCGAGAAGATGGTGGGTCAGCATTTCGGCCGGGTCGCGGACAGAGGTCAAGTTGTAGACCTTGTTCCACTTCTGCAGCAATGCCAGGTACTGCAACAATTTGCCAACCTGGGCGTCATCGAGCTGCAAGCCGAGCTCGGACAGGCCTTCGCGCAGGCCGGCTTCCAAAGACTGGCTCATGCCGGTGCTTGGTCCTTCGCCTCGGCAGCAACCGCAAAGCCCTTGATCCGGTTTTTCTTGAGGTGCACCAGCAACAGCGAGATCGCCGCCGGAGTCACCCCGGAGATGCGGGAGGCGAGGCCAAGCGTCTCCGGCTTGTGCGCGTTGAGCTTCTGCCGAACCTCGATCGACAGCGCCGGCACCTGCAGGTAGTCGAAGTCGGGCGGCAGCTTCAAATGTTCGTAATGGGCTGAGCGCTGCACTTCTTCCTTCTGCCGGTCAATGTAACCAGAGTACTTGGCAGCGATTTCGATCTGCTCCACCACCGGCGCCCACAACTCGTCAAGTGTTTCACGTGAAACGTCCGGGTTCGCGTACTTGCCGGCCTCGAGCGACATCAGGCTGGCGTAGCTGACATCGGGCCGACGCAGCAGGTCGCCAAGGTTGTATTCGTGGTCGATCGACTTGCCGAGCACCCGCTCGGACTCGGCCGCAGGCAGATTGCGTGGATTCACCCAGGTCGCCTTGAGGCGCTCTGTTTCACGTGAAACAGCGTCGCGCTTGCGGCTAAAAGCTTCCCAGCGGGCGTCGTCTACCAGCCCCAGCGCCCGCCCCTGCTCGGTCAGGCGCATGTCGGCGTTGTCCTCGCGCAGCTGCAGGCGGAACTCGGCCCGACTGGTGAACATGCGGTACGGCTCGGTCACTCCCTTTGTGATCAGGTCGTCCACCAGCACTCCGAGATAGGCCTCGTCACGGCCCGGCAGCCAGGCGTCCCTGCCCTGGCATTGCAGCGCGGCATTGACGCCGGCGAACAATCCTTGGGCTGCCGCCTCTTCGTAGCCAGTGGTGCCGTTGATCTGGCCGGCGAAGAACAGGCCACCGATCGAGCGGGTCTCGAAGCTGCTCTTCAGCGCACGGGGGTCGAAGTAGTCGTACTCGATGGCGTAGCCGGGCCGCAGGATGTGGGCGTTTTCCAGCCCGGCCATGGATCGCACCAGCTGGTACTGGATGTCGAACGGCAGGCTGGTCGAGATGCCGTTGGGATAAAACTCGTTGGTGCTCAGACCCTCGGGTTCCAGAAAGATCTGATGGCTGTCCTTTTCGGCGAAGCGGTTGATCTTGTCCTCGACGCTCGGACAATAGCGCGGCCCCACTCCTTCGATCTTGCCGGTGAACATCGGGCTGCGGTCGAAGCCGGAGCGGATGATCTCGTGGGTGCGTTCGTTGGTGTGGGTGATCCAGCAGGACAGCTGCGCGGGATGCATCGCGCAATTGCCCATGAAGCTGAACACAGGAATCGACGCAAGCGTCGAGCCGGCACCCATTCCATCGCCCGGCTGCTCTTCGCACTTCGAGAAGTCGATGGTCCGTCCGTCCAACCGCGGCGGCGTGCCGCTCTTGAGCCGGCCCTGCGGCAGCTTCAGCTCCTTGAGCCGGGCCGACAGCGAAATCGCCGGGGGGTCGCCGGCGCGGCCGGCCGAATAATTGTTCAACCCAACATGGATCTTGCCGTCCAGGAAGGTGCCGGCGGTCAGCACCACCGTGCGGGAGCG
>JACMQP010000155.1 GCA_014376915.1 Ramlibacter sp. | reverse complement strand
GCCAGGAAACGCCGGTAAACACCACCATGGCCGGCGCGTTCGCCAGGCTGCAGCGTCTGGGCAAGTAGCCGCATGGCAGCCCTGCGGATTTACGCGGGCCCACGGGCCCGTCGGCACATCGAGCGACAGGGCCTGCGGCCACAGGACGTGGGCGTGATCCCGGCTGCGGCCGGCGGGCCCAAGGGCCTGGTGCTGGTGCCGCTGGACCGCTTTATCTTCGGCGAGTGGCTGTCGCAGTCGCAGCAACCGACGCAGCTGGTCGGCGCCTCGATCGGCGCGTGGCGGATGGCGACCGCATCCCTGCACGATCCGGTCGCCGCGTTCGAGCGCCTGGAGCGCGACTACATCGCGCAGGACTACGAACGCGAGCCCGGCCGCAAGAACCCCACAGCCGCCCATGTCAGCGAGCGCTTCGGGCAGAGCCTGCAATCGTTCTACGGCGGCCGGCTGGCCGAGGTGCTGCAGCACCCGCGCTACCGGCTGCACATCGTCACCTCGCGCGGCCGCCACGTGCTGAGTCGGGAACATGCGTGGCGCACGCCGCTCGGTTATCTCGCGGCATTCCTCTTCAATTGCGTGCAGCGCAAGGCGATGGGTGGCTGGCTGGAGCGGGTGGTGTTCTCGACCTCCGGCCCGGACGGGGCATGGCCGCTACCGTTCACCACGACCGACTACCCCAGCCAGCAGGTGGCACTGACCCAGGCCAACTTCAACCTGGCGCTGCAGGCGAGCTGCTCGATCCCGTTCGTGCTCAAGGCGATCCACGACATTCCCGGCGCGCCGCCCGGCGCCTACTGGGATGGCGGCATCACCGACTACCACCTGCACCTGAACTACCACGCGATGGGGCCGGGGCAGGGCCTGGTGCTGTATCCGCATTTCCAGCAGGCGATCGTTCCAGGCTGGCTGGACAAGGGCTTGACGTGGCGCCATGCCGCGACCCCATTCCTGGACAGCACGATCGTGCTGGCGCCGGACCGGGCCTGGGTCGCCAGCCTGCCGAACGGCAAGTTGCCGGACCGCACCGACTTCACGCGCTACGGCACCGACCTTGGTGCGCGAATCCAGGCATGGACTGCGGCAGCAACGGCGAGCCGCCAGCTGGGGGATGAATTCGCGCAATGGAGCGCGCTGGATCCCGCGCAGCAGTTCGCGCAGGTCGAGCCGCTGTAATCACATCGAGCCCGCCAGCAGCTCTTCGTACTCCGCGCGGCTGGCGATGCGCGGGTTGGTCTTGTGGCAGTGGTCGGCCAGTGCGCCATCGATGATGCGGTCGAACCAGTCGCGCTGTACGCCCATCGCGGCCAGGCCGGCGGGCAGGCCGAGCCGGGCATTCATGTCGCGGATCGCCTCGGAAATGTCGCCGCCCGACTGCAGGCCCATGGCCTGCGCCATCCGCTGCAGGCGCTGGTCCTTGCGCACCGATTCCGCTTCAGCGTTGAACGTCACGACGACCGGCAGGAACATCGCGTTCAAAGTGCCGTGGTGCAGGCGCGGGTCCACGCCGCCCAGGCTGTGACTGAGCGAATGGACCGCACCCAGGCCTTTCTGGAACGCCATCGCGCCCTGCATCGATGCGCTCATCAGGTTGAAGCGCGCTTCGCGGTCGCTGCCGTCGCGGGTGGCGCGCTCGATGTGGGCCCAGCCGCGCTGCAGCCCGTCCAGCGCGATGCCGTCGGCCGGCGGATTGAAGGCGCTGGACATGAAGGTTTCCATGCAGTGCGCGATCGCGTCCATGCCGGTCGCAGCGGTGAGTTTCGGCGGCAGGCCCAGCGTCAGCTCGGGGTCGCAGATCGCGGCCTTCGGTACCAGGTGCCAGGAATGGAAACCCAGCTTGCGGCGGTCGTCGACGATGATGATGGCGCCGCGGGCCACTTCGCTGCCGGTGCCGCTGGTGGTGGGGACGGCGATCAGCGGCACCGCCTTGTCGGTGATGCGGGGCGAACCGCCCTCGATCGTCGCGTAATGGGTGAGCGGGCCTTCGTGGGTGGCGGCGATTGCCACTCCCTTGGCGCAATCGATGGCAGAACCGCCGCCGACCGCGATCAGGCCGTCGCAGTTGTTGGCCCGGTACACCTCGACCGCGGCCCGCACGGCCGCTTCGGTCGGATTGGACGGTGTCTGGTCGAACACTGCCACCGGAAGGCCGGCCAGCGCGTCGAGCGCCTTCTGCAGCACGCCCGCAGCCTTGACGCCGGGATCGGTCACCACCAGCGGCCGGGAGATGCCGACCCGCTCGCATTCCTGCTTGAGCAGCTTGACCGCGCCATAGTCGAACTGGACCTGGGTGACGTAGTAGATGAAGGCCATGGCGGCTCCGGTACGATGGAAACCAGCCACTTTACTGCACCATGAACCAACAGGACTTCCGTTTCTTCCACCGCCTGCGCGTGCGCTGGGCCGAGGTGGACATGCAGAAAATCGTCTTCAACGCGCACTACCTGATGTACTTCGACACCGCCGTCGCCGACTACTGGCGGGCGCTGGCGCTGCCGTACGAGGAGGCGATGCACCTGCTGGAGGGCGACATCTACCTGAAGAAGGCGATGGTGGAGTTCAACGCTTCGGCCCGGATGGACGACCGGCTGGACATCGGCCTGAAGTGCGAGCGCGTGGGCAATTCGTCGATGACCTTCCGCGGCGCGATCTTCCGCGGCGGTGAGCTGCTGATCACGTGCGATCTGGTCTACGTGTTCGCCGATCCCGCCACGCAGACGTCGCGGTCCGTGCCCCAGCCCATGCGCGAGCTGCTGGCCGGGTTCGAGGCCGGCGAGACTGTGACCCAGGTCCGCACTGGTTCCTGGGCCCAGCTCGGCGCCGACGCCGCGCGGATCCGCACCGACGTCTTCGTCGAGGAGCAGCGCATTCCGAAGGAGATGGAATGGGACGAGGCGGACGCCACGGCCCTGCATGCGGTCGCCTACAACCGGCTGGGGCAGGCCGTGGCCACCGGCCGCCTGTTGGGAGCGGAGGCCGGCGTGGCGAAGATCGGCCGCATGGCCGTGCTCCGGGTGCTGCGCGGCTGCCGCCTCGGCGAGCAGGTGCTGCAGGACCTGATGGCGGCGGCCAGGGCTCGCGGTGACCGCGAGGTGCTGCTGCACGCGCAGCGCAGCGCCGAGAGTTTCTACGCCCGGCTCGGGTTCCGTGCGCGCGGCCAAGCGTTCGAGGAGGCGGGCATCCCGCACATCGAAATGACCCGGGCGCTGGACTGAGCATGGCCCGCAAACGACGCACGTCCGGCCAGGCGGCGCCGGCAGCGCCGGTCGGTGCCCTCACTGCCGGCGCCCCACCCGCCGACCCGTTCCCGAAAGAGCTCGGCGGCGACGACTGGACCCCGGTCCTGCTGGCACTTGCCGTGTTCCTGGCGCCGGCGCTCGGCGTGCCGTCCGAGGACATGCTGCAGGACACCCTGAAGTCCATCGTGGTCTCGTTCGCGGCGCTGGGCGCGGCGCTGCTCCTGTTCTGGCGGCAGCGCCAGCGGAGCCAGCCGCTGCGCTGGCATGCCGTCCTGTGGCTGCCGCTGGCGCTGATGGCCTACGCACTGGGCAGCATGGCCTGGTCGCATACCTACCTGGGCGGGGTCGAGGCGATCCGCTGGTTCATCTTTAGCCTGTTGCTGTGGCTGGGGCTCAACACGCTGTCGCGCGAGCGGCTGCCGCTGCTGGCCTGGGGCATCCACGGTGGCGCGGTGATCGCCGCGCTCTGGGCGGTACTGCAGTTCCTGACCGATTTCCGGCTGTTCCCGCAGGGTCCGAACCCGGCGTCGACCTTCGTCAACCGAAATTTCTACGCCGAGTTCGCGGCCTGTACCTTGCCTTTTTCCGCGTTGCTGCTGATGCGTGCGCGCCAGCGCGGAATGATCGCGCTGCTGGCGGCCAGCAGCGGGCTGGTGATCGTCTCCATCCTGATGACGGGGACGCGCAGCGCGCTCAGCGCCATGTGGCTGCAGCTGTTGGTGCTGCTGCCGGCGATCGGGTGGCTGTTGCGCCAGCAGCTGGCGATCGGCCAGTGGGACAACGGGCGGCGCCTGACGGCGATCGGGTTGCTGGCAGTCACGGTGTTCGGGCTGGGCGCGATTCCCAGCGGCAATGCGCGGATCCTGGAGGAGCAGCGCGGCTCGACGGCGCTCGAGCGGGGCTTGCGGCGCACGGCGTCGATTTCCGCCGGGGACGCGTCGATCGGCGTCCGCATGATCATGTGGAAGGCCACCGGCACGATGATCAAGGCCCGGCCGCTCAGCGGCGTCGGCGCTGGCGCCTGGGAGAGCGTGATCCCGCTGTACCAGGCGCAGGGTTCCCAGCTCGAGACCGACTACTACGTCCACAACGAATTCCTGCAACTGGTCGCCGAATACGGGCTCGTGGGCTGGGCCTTCCTGCTGCTGCTGTTCGCGTACCTCGTCGCCGCCGCCTGGCGCACGGTGCGCGACCGCAGCGCGGAAGGACTGGCCGAGGCGCCGTTGCGCGCGCTGGTCCTGTGCAGCGTGCTGGCGCTGTTCGTGGTGAGCAACGTCGGGTTCGCCTGGCGAATGGCCTCGACCGGCGCGATCTTCGCAGCCTGCCTCGGGGCGCTCGCGGCCTCCGACGCCAGGCTCGGCATCCGCGGGCGCTGGGCCGCCATGGCGCTGCCCTGGAGTCCGGCGCGTTCGCGCGCTGCCGCCGTCGCCTGCGTCGTCTGCCTGGCGCTGGCGGTGTACATCACGCAGCTGGCGGCGCAGAGTGAACAGAAGATCGTCAAGGCCACCAAGATCGCGATTTCGATTTCCGCGTCCGGCGACCCCAACAACCCGAAATGGGACCGCGCCAAGGCCGACATGCTGCGCCTGATCAAGGAGGGCACGGACATCAACCCGCACTACCGCAAGATCACGCCAATGGTGGCCGACGAACTGGCTCGCTGGGGCGACTGGCGCAATGCGATCTGGGTCTGGGAGTCGGTGATTTCTTCCCGGCCTAACGTGGTAGCGATCCTGAGCAACATCGCCCGCGGCTATGCCTCCATCGGCAATTTGCCGAAAGCGCTCGAATACCTCGAACGGGCCCGGAAGATCCAGCCCGACGCGCCGGCCGTGCGTTCGCTCGAAGTGATCCTGCTCAGTCGCGCCGGCCAGCAGGAGAAAGCCCTGGCGCTGGCGCGCGAGGCCATGAAGGGGGAAGTCGCCGACTACGACCTGCTCAATGCCACGGTCGCGCTGGCCCGGCGCGCCGGCGACTTTCCGCTGGCGATCCGGGCGATTGAACAGCGGATGGCGGGCTGGCCACACAGCCGCGCCGCCGGCTACGTGCAACTGGGCAACCTGTACAACACCGATCTGCACGACCAGCAGCAGGCCATGATGGCGTTCCGCCGGGCGCTGGCCCTGACGCCGCCGTCCGGACTCGAAGCGCTGCGGACGCAGCTGCCGGCGGCAGCCTGGGACCAACTCCGCGGCACCAGCACGATGCCGGCGGCGTCGACTCAGATGTCGGTCAGCAGCAGGTAAGGCAGGGGCAGGAGGCCGAGAACCGGGCCTTCAGTTGCGCCGACCGTCAGCCGGCCCTGGTTCGCCGCGACCACTTGCAGCGAGACGATCGCGTCCCAGCCCCCCGCTGGCGCGGCCGCGGCCTGCGCCACCATGCCGCAGGGCTGCTCCGGGTGGGATTCGTGGAAGACATCCTGGCCGGCGGCCAGTGCGCTGTCGCAATGCGCCAGGAAGGCCCGGCGCTTGAGCGTGCCGCGGAACTGGCTGCGGGCCACCACTTCCTGGCCGGGGTAGCAGCCCTTCTTGAAGTTCACGCCGCCGACGGATTCGTAATTCAGCATCTGCGGCACGAAAGCTTCGACGATCGGCGCGGTGACCGTGACGATGCCGCTGCGCACCTCGCCCCATTGCCAAAGTTCAGTGGCCAGGACCGGCCCGACCGGCGCCGGCTCGCCGGCCGGCGCGACCCACAGGCCGCGGCGCTGGCCATCTGCCGGATACAGGGCCACGACCTGGGCCGGTCCGGCGTCGGCCTTGCTCCAGGGCTCGGCCGGTTCTGACTGCAGCCCCTGCAGCGCGTCACCGCACAGGCCCAGGAGGATGAATTCCGCCGTCGCGTCGGTCAGCTTCGCCTTGGCTCGCAGCACGAACATCGACAGCCGCTTGAGCGTCGGTGCCAGGATGTCGCGGCTGCACACCAGCAGGATCTCGGTCGGCATGCGCTGGAAGCCGATGAAGCTGGCCTGCATCCGGCCTTTGGCGGTGCAGAATGCGGCCAGCCGCGCCTGCGCCGCTCCGAGCAGGGCGAAGTCCTGGGTCAGCTGGCCCTGCAGGAATCTGGCAGCGTCGTCGCCTTCGACACGAATGACACCGAGGTGGGGCAGGGCGCTGACGCCGTTCAAAGGATGGCTCATGCCCTGAATTATCATCGTCGCTGGAATTCACTCGACGATGTAAGGGCAGGATGCGGCGGTTTCTGGTCACGGTTTTTCTGCTTGCTGCGGTGCTGGCCCTGGGCGTTGGCGGCTGGGGCTTGTGGTGGGTCTATCAGCCGATGCGGCTGCCGGCCGCCACTGTCGACCTGTCGATCGAGCCGGGCACGCTGCCGCGGGGCGTGGCGCAGGCGGTCGCGAAAGCAGGCGTCGATGTCCAGCCCGACCTGCTCTACGGGTGGTTCCGCCTTTCCGGCCAGGGCAAACTGATCAAGGCCGGCAACTACGAGCTGGAGCCCGGCCTGACGCCGCACCGGTTGCTGGCCAAGCTGACCCAGGGCGAGGAAGCGCTGCGGGCCGTGACGCTGGTCGAGGGCTGGAATTTCCGCCAGTTCCGGGCCGCGCTGGCCCGGGAAGACCAGATGAAGCCCGACACCAGGGGCCTGGCCGACGCCGCCGTGATGGCACTGGTCGGCAAGCCGGGCTTGCATCCGGAAGGGCGCTTCTATCCCGACACCTACACCTATGCCAAGGGCACCAGCGACGTCGCGGTGCTCAAGCGCGCGCTGCGGGCCATGGACAAACACCTGACGGCGACCTGGCAGCAGCGTTCTCCGGCGACGGTGGCCAGGTCGCCGGACGAGGCGTTGATCATGGCCAGCATCGTCGAAAAGGAAACCGGCAAAGCGGCCGACCGCGAACACGTGGCGGCCGTCTTCAACAACCGCCTGCGGGTGGGCATGCCGCTGCAAACCGATCCGACCGTGATCTACGGCATGGGCGCGGCCTTCGACGGCAACCTGCGCAAGAAGGACCTGCAGACCGACACGCCCTGGAACACATACACCCGGCCCGGCCTGCCACCGACGCCGATTTCGATGCCGGGCAAGGCCTCGTTGCTGGCGGCGGTCCATCCGGCTGAATCCAGGGCGCTGTATTTCGTGGCGCGCGGCGACGGCAGCAGCCAGTTCAGCGAAACGCTGGACGAGCACAATCGCGCCGTGAACAAGTTCCAGCGCGGCCAATGACCAGCGGCGTCTTCATCAGCTTCGAAGGCATCGACGGCGCCGGCAAGTCGACGCATATCGCGCCGCTCGCCGCGCTGCTGCGCGAGCACGGCCGGACGGTGGTGCTGACCCGCGAACCGGGCGGCACGCCACTGGCCGAGAAAATCCGCCAGCTGGCGCTTCACGATGCGATGGATTCACTGACCGAGGCACTGCTGATGTTCGCCGCCCGCCGGGACCACCTGCAGCAGGTGATCGAGCCGGCGCTGGCGGCCGGCCAAGTGGTTTTGTGCGACCGCTTCACCGACGCCACCTTTGCCTACCAGGGCGGGGGCCGCGGCTTCGACAGCGCCGTGCTGAGTCAGCTGGAGCATTGGGTGCAGGCCCAACCGGACGGCACGACCCGCCAGCCCGACCTCACCTTGCTGTTCGAACTGGCGCCGGACGTCGCGGCGCAGCGACTGGCCGGGGTGCGGGTCCCCGACAAGTTCGAATCGCAGCCGGTGGAGTTCTTCCGCAACGTCGCCGCCGGTTACGACGCGCGGGCCCGGCAGCAACCCGCACGCTTTGTGCGGATCGCCGCCGGCCGCGCGCGGGAAGCGGTGTGGGACGACGTGCTGGCAGCCGTGCGGGGCAAGGGCTGGCTGGCATGAGCCGCCCGGCCGTTCCGAAGGCGCATGGCACCGCAGCGCAAAGAGCGGAGCTGCACCAGTGAACGCCCCGTGGATCGCGGCACAGACCCAGGCCCTGCTGGCCCAGCGCGGGCACGCGTGGCTGTTGCAGGGACCGTCCGGCCTGGGCCAGTACGGCCTGGCGCTGGAACTGGCGCGGGCCTGGTTGTGCGACCAGCCGACGCCGCAGGGCGCCTGTGGAAAGTGCGGCAGCTGCCATGCGATCGACGTGCGCGCCCATGCCGATCTCTGCGTGCTGATGCCGGAAACCTTCATGCTGGAACTGGCCTGGCCGCTTTCCGAAAAAGCGCAATCGGACATCGACGAGAAGAAGCGCAAGGCCAGCAAGGAAATTCGCGTGGACGCGATGCGCGACGCGGTGGAATTTGCCCAGCGCACCAGCGCCCGTGGCCGCGGCAAGGCGGTGCTGGTGTATCCGGCCGAGCGGATGAACCAGATCACCGCCAATGCGCTGCTGAAGACGCTGGAAGAGCCGCCCGGCGACGTGAAATTCGTGCTGGCCAGCGAGGCTGCCCACCAGCTGCTGCCGACGATCCGCAGCCGCTGCATCGCTCACACGATGGCGTGGCCGGACGAGGCCGCGAGCCTGCAATGGCTTCAGGCCCAGGGTATTGCCGACGCGGAGGCGCCCCAGCTGCTGCGCGCCGCCGGCGGCCGCCCGGAAGACGCGGCGCAATTCGCGCAGACCCGCCGCAGCGGAAAGTCGTGGTCGCTGCTGCCGAAGGCGATCGCCCGCGGCGACGTCGGCGCGGTGGCCGGCTTTAGCCCGGCCCAGGTGCTGGACGCGTTTCAGAAGCTGTGCCATGACCTGCTGTCGCTCCAGGCCGGGGCGCAGCCGCGCTTCTTTGCCGCGGCCGACCTGCCGCCGCCGGCCTCGGCCGCCTTGCTCAGCCAATGGTGGCGCGAACTGGCGTGCACGGCGCGAACCGTGGAGCACCCTTTCAACGCCGGCCTGATGCTCGAAGCGCTTGTAAGCCAGGCCCATAACGCCCTACACTCGCCTGAGTCCGACCGACCATGAGCACGATCACACCATCGACCCCGCGCCCGAGCGTCATCCAGCTCGCCATCAAGGAGAAGGCGGCGCTCTATGCGGCGTACATCCCCCTGTTCACGGACGGCGGCGTGTTCATTCCCACGGCGCGCGACTACAAGCTTGGCGATGACG
>JACMQP010000672.1 GCA_014376915.1 Ramlibacter sp. | reverse complement strand
TGCCGCTGGTGCTGCTGGTGCGGCCGCCGCGGCTGCACTGGAAGTGGGTGCTGCTGTACGGCCTGTTCCAGGGCGTCGGCCAGTTCGGCTTCCTGTTCTGGGCGCTGACGGTCGGCATGACGGCCTCGCTGGCGTCGGTGCTGATGCAGACCCAGGTGTTTTTCACCGCGCTGCTCGGCTTCGTACTGCTGCACGAGCGGGCCAGCCGGCCGCTGCAGGCCGGCATGCTGCTGGCTGCGCTGGGGCTGGCCTGCTTCGCGCTGAACTACCTCGCGCCAGGTGCAGCGAGCGCCACCACGGCGCTGGGCTTCGTTCTGAATCTGTGCTCCGCCGCCATGTGGGCGGCGTCGAACGTCGTGGCGCGCAAGGCGCAACAAGCCAGCGCCGGCTTCGATCCGCTGGCGTTCGTGGTCTGGTCGAGCCTGGTGCCGATCGTGCCGTTCGTGCTGCTGTCCGTTTGGCTGGATCCGGTCGCCAGCCGCTGGCGCTGGACCGAAGCGGCGTGGAGCGGCTGGGCCGCCATCGTCTTTCTCGGCTGGATCGCCACCGTCGCCGCCTACGGCATGTGGACCGGCCTGCTCAAGCGCCATCCGGCGAACCGGGTGGCTCCCTTCAGCCTGGGCGTGCCGGTGGTTGGCCTGGCGGCCGGAATGCTGGTGCTGGGCGAAGCCGTGACGCCCTGGCAGTGGGCCGGCATCGTGCTGGTGGTGGCGGCACTGGCCTGCGTGCTGCTGGGCCCGCGCTTGCTGGCCCGGCAGGCGCGCGTCAGGCCTTGACCAGGCCGTTGCGCACGGCGTAGCGGGTCATACTGGCGACGTCCCTCAGTTCCAGCCGCTGCATGATGCGGGCCCGGTGCACGTCCACCGTCTTGGATGAGAGCCCCAGCTCGAAGGCGATCTCCTTGGACGACCGGCCCCGCGCGATGCGGCTGAGGACCTCGATCTGGCGCTGCGTCAGCTGATCGGCGACGGTGGGCTCGGAGGGCCTGAGCAGCTGCTGCGCGATTGAGGGGCTGAAGTAGCTGCCCGACGCCATCACGCTACGGATCGCCTGGTGCAATTCGGACGAGGGCGCGTTCTTCATCAGGTAGCCGCAGGCGCCACTGGCGACGGCGCGTTTGACGAAATCGACGGTGTCGTGCATCGACAGCACCACCAGCCGCACCTGCGGCCAGCGCCGGTGAATGTGGGCGACGGCGGCCAGACCGTCCATGCCCGGCATGGTGATGTCGGTCATCACCAGATCCGGCTGCAGGTGTTCGACCACCGAAACGAGTTCGTCGCCGTTGCAGGCCTCGGCGATCACCTCGACACCCTCGACGAACGACAACAGCGCCACGATTGCCGAGCGGACCAGTTCGTGGTCGTCGGCTAGCACCACGCGGATTGCCTCTCTGGCAGCGACTTGATTCATTGCGTTCGTTATACCGCGCGAGACCAAACACAAGGCCGCACCGAGACGTGCGCGATGCGACTTATTCCTGCTTCGCATGACCGCGGTCATGGGTGTGGGGCGCACTGCCACCAATGTGTTCGTGAGACGCGTAAGCCGGATGCTTACCGTTACGGAGTGCTTCGCCTAACTACCAAATGTAAGGCGGTGGTCTGATTCATCCCATGCCCGGTTGTTGTTGACCGGCACGACGAAAGCAGTCCATGAGCAGTGTCTTCGATTCGCGTCTGCAGCTCCCCAGCAGCCTTGCGGCCGCTTCGGCGCCCAGGCGCCACAAGCTCCTGCAATCCCTGGCCGCCCGCCTGGGGTTTGCCGGCTCCAGCACCCGAAAGCACGACGGCACGACTGCCCGCGCCGTTGCCGCGGTGGCGACGCCGTCGCGCCCGGGCTGGTCCCACAACATGGCCGCCATGCTGGCCGCCGGCGAAACGATGGTGGCGTGGGCGCGCCGCGACAAGCTGCCGCTCAGCATCGCAGTGTTCGACCTGAACGACCTGCCGGAGCTGGAAACCGTGTTCGGCCCCAAGATTGCCCGGGACGTCGTGGCCCAGGTGGTGCTCCGGCTGCAGGGCGTGGCGACCAGCAAGGGCCTGGTACTGCGTACTGATGCGACGGTCTTCACCGTGCTGATGCCTGGCTTCGGCCGCGACCGGGCCCAGCTGGCAATCCAGACCACCATGGGCAGCCCGTGCTGCATCGAGCTGGACGCCGACGATCACGAGATCGTGCTGGTGCCGGAGTTCAAGATCCACACGCTGCGCGCCGATTCGAGCGCGCTGTCGCAGGTCTACCTCGACCTGCGCTGCGCCATCTCGGAAGCGCAGAAGCGTGAACAGCGCCGCCAGCGCTATCTGCAGCTGGAGCGTGAATCGCACACCCGGCCGTTGGAGCTGCGCACCGGCGGTGAGCGCACGCCCAGCCGAGCGCGCCGGCCGGCCTTCGTGCCCGCCGCCACCATCCCGATGCCGCTCAAGCGCTGAGCCTGCCGCTCAGGGCTTGGCAGCTTCGAGCAGGTCGCGTGTGCGCCGGGCTTCGCGTCGCGCCGCATCGGCGAAGTCCTCGCCCCCGGACGCATACAGGATGGCGCGCGACGAGTTGACCACGATCGGCGCGTCCGGCCGCCAGCCCGCCTTCACGGTGGCGACGGGATCGCCGCCCTGCGCGCCGATGCCGGGAATCAGCAGCGGCAGCGTCGGCGCCACCTGGCGCACCCGCTCGATCTCGGCCGGATACGTTGCGCCCACCACCAGCCCGAGCTGGCCGTTGAGGTTCCACGGACCTTGCGCCAGCCGCGCGACATGCTCGTACAGCAGTGGCTGGCCTTCGACCGACGCGAGCCGCTGGTTCTGCAGGTCGTCGCCGCCCGGGTTCGACGTGCGGCACAGCAGGAAGGCGCCCTTGTCGGGGTCCTTCAGGTACGGCTGCACCGAATCGAAGCCCATGAAGGGCGAGAGCGTGACCGCATCGGCGCCGTAGCGCTCGAAGGCCTCGCGCGCGTACTGCTCCGCGGTCGAGCCGATGTCGCCGCGCTTGGCATCGAGGATGACGGGCACGTGAGGCGCGTTGCTCCTCATGTGTTCCATCAGGCGCTCGAGCTGGTCTTCGGCCCGGTGCGCCGCGAAGTAGGCGATCTGCGGCTTGAATGCGACCACCAGGTCGGCGGTGGCGTCGACGATGCGGGCGCAGAAGTCGTAGATGCGGCTGGCGTCGCCCTGGAGCGCGGCGGGAAAGCGCGCCGGTTCCGGGTCCAGCCCGACGCACAGCATGGAGCCGTTGCGGCTTCCGGCGCTGCGCAGGCGGTCGAGGAAAGTCATGGTTTCGATTGTAAGGAGCCCGCCGCAGTCGCTCCGCACGCTGTCGCTGATCGGTGGACTGCCGGTGCTGGTGCTCGCGATGCTGGTGCTGAAGGTGCCGTTCCGCGTGGTGCGGCACGACTGACGCGAGCTGGCGCTGCTGCTGTGACATGAGCTCACGGGGCTCTCCGGCCCGCCACTCGGCGTTGTGCTGGCGTTGTTCGCGGCCGCCACCTGGGCGCTGGGAACGCAGCTGTTCCGGCGCACGAAGATCGAGGCCGCGACGCTCACCCTGGCGTTCTGGATGACGGCGATCACCACCGTGGTGATGGCCGTGATCGCCGTGCTGTTCGAGCGCCCGCAGTGGAAACAGCGGTCCGCCCCCACGGCCCGGGCGATCGCCCTGAGCGCGCTCTTGATTTTCGGCTACGCGCAGGGCGCGTGGTTCTTCCTGGCGCATTCGCTGTTGCCGCTAGCCACGACGTTGTCTGTAATGCTGATTCCTGTGGTCAGCGTGTTCAGCGTGGCACTGTGGCTGCGTGAGCTGCTGCACTGACAGGACTACGCTGCGGTGCTGCTGGTGGTGGCGGCAATCGCGTCGGTGCTGTGGCCGACGAAGGCCAGGGCGGCGGAAGCAGGCTCTCCCCGGGATTCGGACACGACCCCTTCCATGCGGGGCGGTGGAGATGGGCTCCCTCGTTTTGGGTAACGGGTGGGCCGGCAGATCGCAGATCCGGGAGATGCCCGTAGCGAAGGACGAAGCGAGAGTGGACCCACATGCGGAGAGCAGTTGGTCCGCGTGAAGGTGGCAAGCCCGACGGCGCGCCGTTTCTTTCCTCTCTTCGACCTTGGAGTCTCCCATGAAGTTTCGACACATCCCCCTGGTGCAGGCGCTCGCAGCGAGCCTCGGTCTGACCCTCGCCGGCTGCGGCGGTGGCGGCGACGGCCCAGCGCCCGTGCCGGTCAACAACCCCGTCACCGCCTCCTCGCTTTGCCCGGCCCAGGCAATGGGCTGGACGGCCAGCAGCAACACCTGCACCGGCCCCGGCACCGAGGCCGCATCCGGCTCGAGCATCGTGGTCACGAACACGGCGGCAAACCTGTCGGGCACGGCCAGCTTCGCGTGTGCCAACGGCGCATGGCAGGCCCCGACGAGCCCGATCTGCGCGGCCCCGGCACCGACGCCGACGCCGACACCCACTCCGGCCCCGACCCCGGCGCCCACCCCGGCACCGACTCCCGCGCCAAGCCCGACACCCGCGCCGCCTGTCGACCCCGGCAAGAAGTAGGCACAGGCCCAGTCCCATTCATCACACCTTCCGATCTGGAGAATCCAAATGAATCGCAAACTTGTTTCCATCCTCGCCTTGTCGATGGCGGCCCTGGCCGGCACCGCGGGCGCCCAGGGAGTCTTTCCGCAAGGCGCCATCGTTCCGCTATCCATGGTTGACGGCGCAGGCTCGCTGATCGACCCCGGCATGGGCGGCCAATGCACGTCCTTCGGCGGGTACGGCTGCTACCGCGACGACGTGATGCTGCATGGCGGCCGCAGCGTCTCGTCGTCCGCCGTGTTCCAGGTGCTCAACGCCGGCAATGCCTGCAACTACGTCGCGCTGGAAGGCATGGCTCCGGCCTACGTCACGGTGAAGAACTGGAACGAGGCGTACCCGGGCGAGCTGACGACCTCCGCCACGTCCGAGATCTACTACACCAACTCGGCGCCGGCCAGCTTCCCGATGCCGCAGGGCTGGTCGACGATCAACGTCACGAGCGCGTTTCCGATCGCGTCGTCCACGCAGACGGTCCGCCTCACCTGCCAGGGCAGCCCGTCGTTCCCGGGCGGCTTCGCAATCGCGCCCTCGGTCAGCACCCGCCGCGCCAACCCGCTGCTGGTCGCCAACTGGCTGACGCCCGACGACCAGTCGGTGCGCTGGAGCGGCAACGGCTCGCTGATCGCGTTCTCCAACAACCAGTCGCATCCCGACTCCCAGGTGGGCTACGGCCGCACCCGTGACGTGGCGGTGACGTTCCCGGGCGCCTTTGGCGGCACGCTGTTCCAGGTCTACTCCGGTGGCAGCACCTGCCGGCGGGTGCATATTTCTTCCGACGTCTCGAACTCCGCACAGATCCGGTTCAAGGAATGGACGCAGCGCAACTGGTCGTTCGCGCCGGGTTCGACCGACATCGGCGCTGGCGTGGGTGCGATCGGATTGCCGGCCACGCTGGACCTGGCGCCAAACGCGTACCACATCATCAAGGTCGAACCGTTCGCGACCGACAAGGGCCTGGTGTCGATGCAATGCGTGTGACCGACGCGGCCCTGCTCGGCCTGCTCGGGCTGGCCGCGACCGGGGTGCTGGTGGCGACGGCGAGCGGGTTGTTCGCCGACCCGCCGCCCGACCTCGGCGCAACGGCGCGGCAGGTCCCACAGGCGGAGCGCGTCTCGCGCCGACTGGTGGACCCGTCGCCGGTAGTAGGCGCTCCGGCGCCAGCGGGGGCCGCCGCTCCCAGCCCCGCGCCGGCGCTCGCCGCGCCGGCGGCGAAGGGTGAGTGGACCTTCCCCCCAGCGGCGGATGTCAAGTCATCACAGCCGCCCGACCCGCAGGCCAGCCTGCAGCGCCCGACCCCAGTGCTGGCGCCCGGCGAACAGCAGGCGGCCTGGGCCGCCCGCGACCAGCTGGCGAATGCGGCCCGGGCCAAGGACCGGCGCGCGGTGTCGCCGTCCCTCACGCGGCCACACGAAGGCCCCGCCCCAGACAAGGCCGGCGCGGACCGCTAGCGCCCGGGTAATGGATCACAGACTGGCGGGCACCCGACGGGATGCGCAGGCGGCAGGCCTTTCCTAGACTGCAGCCATACCACCACCGGGGCTCATCATGGACCTTGTCACCACCCTCTTTGCCGACGACGCTTCGCCACGCGCGGCAGCCACTTCGAACCGGACCGCGCCAGACCCCGAGTTCGCCTGGCGCGTGCTCGAGGAGATCGACTACGGGCTGATCCTGGTCAATCCTGAAGGCCGGTTCCAGCACGCCAACCACCTGGCGCGGCACGAGTTGGCGCGGGCCCGCTACCTGCGCATCGAAGGGTCCACGGTGACCAGCATGAGCGCGGGGCAGAGCGACGAGTTGGCGCGCGGCATCCGCTCCGCCGCCCGCGGCCGGCGGCAGATGCTCAGCCTGCGCCAGGGCAGCGACCGGCTGTCCGTCGCCTGCATACCGCTGTTCCAGCCGTACGAGGGCGAATCGGCGTCGGTGCTGCTGATGCTGGCCCGGCGGACCGGCACGCAGAATCTCGCGGTTTCCTTCTTTGCACGCGAGCACCGCCTCTCACCGACCGAGGAGGCGGTGCTGCGTTCTCTGTGCGACGGCCTGGATGTGCTGGACATCGCAACTGCCCATGGGGTCTGCGAATCCACGGTGCGCACGCAGGTGCGGTCCTTGCGGGACAAGACCGACTCCAACAGCATCCGGCAGCTGGTGCAGCGGGTGGCGGCGCTGCCGCCGGTGGTACCGTGCGGCTTGCGCGGCCAGAGTGCATCACAATCTGCGTGGTGAACACGCCCGCCCCATGCTGTCCATGACCCCTGCCTTTGTCGTCGATCCCGCGTCGCAGGGGCCGGGGACGCAAGAGACGCCGCATCTCAAGGTGCTCGCCGCCCGCGGCAGTGTCCGCAACTTCCGCCGGGGCCTGGCCCTGATCCAGGAAGGAGACCGCGGCGACACGCTCTATATCGTGCTGTCGGGCCGGTTGCGCGCCTTCGCGGCGGACCCGAACGGCAAGGAAATCACCCTGGGGATCTACGGCGCCGGCGAATATGTGGGCGAGATGTCGCTCGACGGAGGGCCGCGCTCCGCCAATGTGGAGACGCTGGAATCGACCACATGCGCCGTTATTTCGCGGGAGGCCCTGCTGGCCTATATCGCCGACCACCCGGATTTCGCCCTGGAGATGATGGCGCGCCTGATCCGCCGCGCCCGCCTGGCCACGGAGAGCGCACGCAGCCTCGCGCTGATCGACGTCTATGGCCGGATGACACGGCTGCTGGACCAGCTCGCCGGCCCGGCCGGTGCCGATGGCACCCGCAGCGTCGGCGAACGCATCACCCACCAGCAGATCGCCAGCCACCTGGCCTGCTCGCGCGAGATGGTCAGCCGCCTGCTGAAGGACCTGGAGAACGGCGGCTACGTCGCGATGCGGGAGCGCCGGATCGTGCTGCTGAAGGGGTTGCCGGCGCGGTGGTGATGGGTCTCCTCCATTGAGGAGCAGGGTTGCCTCCAGGGCGACAACGCGGGCCGGCTGAGGCAGAATCCTCCGATGGCACTTGTCGGCAAAGAAGAGTTCGGCACCGGGCAAAGGCGGCACATGACAGTGCTGTTCGCGGATGTGTCGGGCTCATCCGAACTGGCTGAACGCCTTGAAGCCGAGGAATTCTCCGAACTGCTGGAGCAATTCAGGCGCATCGCCCGGGAAGTTATCCCCCGCCACGGCGGCAACATTGCGCGGCTACAGGGCGATGGCCTGCTGGCGCTGTTCGGCCATCTCGAAGCGAGCGAGGACGATGGGCGTAGGGCAGTTGAGGCCGCACTGGAGTTGCACCAGGCCGCATCGCGATTGAGCGCCGGCAGCGGCTCCGGCGCTACGCAGATGCAGATGCACTCCGGCATTCATGCGGGGCTGGTGCTGGTCATCGCGGGCGACATCGAGCGCGGCCGCTTCGACATCGTGGGAGAGGTTCCCAACACCGCCGCCCGCCTGTGCAGCCTGGCGGCGACCGGAGAAATCCTGGTCAGCGAGGAAACGCTTGGACCCCAGGCCCACTTCTTCAAGATGGAGATGCTGCGCCGCCTCCCGATCAGGGGGCGGGTCGCCCCGCTGAATGTGCTGCGGGTGGCGGGGCGGGTTGCGATCCAGCGCCGGATCGACGCAGCGGCGCACAGGGGTGTCGTGCCTTTCATCGGCCGCGCTGAGGCTTTGGCGGAACTTTTCGGTGCGGTGGATCGCGCGCGCAATGGCGAATCGCCCGTCATCGTCGTCAGTGGCGAGCCGGGCATCGGCAAGACCCGGTTGATCGAGGAGTTCCGGCGTCGCCTGGACCCGGTAGCCTTCCGTGTGATGCAGGGCTATTGCGAGAACTATCTCGGCGCCGAGCCGCTGCAGCCTTTCATGCAATGGATTCGTGGCGCGCTGGGACGGCGTCCCGGCGGCTCGCCCCAGGAAAACGAGCGCGCGACCGATCGCGCACCGGAGGCACCCGGCATCACCGCCCCGGCAGCATCGACGCCGGCCATTCACGCGTTGATGAGGGAATTGTCCGCCCAGCAATTGATGCCGAAACCGGCGGTCCTGGTCGCGGCTGCACTCGATCTGATCGCGGTGCTGGCACAACAGCAGACCCTAATTCTCGTGCTCGACGATTGGCAGTGGGCCGACGACGCCAGCCACCAGGCGCTGCAATCGCTGCGGGCGAGACAGTTGCCCCTGTTGCTGCTGCTGGCCAGTCGTCCGCAGAACAAAGATGACGACCCGGTCCTGGCCGATGCGCAGAATCTGCGCCTGGAACCGCTCGATTCCGGCGAGGGCGCCGGCGCGATTTCCGCATGGCTGCCCTCGGCCGAACCGTTCTTGGCCCAGGAGATCTACCGGCAGTCCGGCGGCAGCCCGCTGTTCATCGAGGAGCTTTGCCACGCAGCTGCCCAAGGTGACCTGAAGCTGGCGTCCGGCGCAGGGGGCGCGGCCTGGATCAACGCGCTCGTGGCGTCGCGGCTGGAGCGCTTGCCGGGCCCGCAGGCAGATTTTCTCCGGATGGCTTCGGTGGCCGGCAACGTCTTCCCCGAGTGGGTGCTCAAGCGCGTCGTCGGCGAGGGCGAAGCGGCGGCGCTGTCTCTCTCCCTGTCGGCCAAAGACTTCCTCGTTCCGGCCGGCCAGCCCGGCATGTTGCGCTTCAAGCATGTGCTCACCCGGGACGCCGTATACGCCACCGTCAATCCGGGCCGCCGGCGCGCGCTGCACCTGCGGGTTGCCCAGATCCTCGAGGAAGCGGTTGGGAGCGAGGACGTTTTCGACTGGCTGGAGGCCCTCTCGTACCACTACGACAGCGCGGGAGTCTGGGACAAGGCGGCCGACTACGCAGAAGCCGCCGGCAACAAGGCGCTGGCGGCCATGGCGCTCGATCGCGCCCGGACCCAGTTCCTCACGGCGCTGCGCTCACTCGACGCAGCAAGCGAACTGACAAGGCCGCTGCAACTGCGCTGGTGCGCCATCGCGCAGAAGCTGGGGCAGACCTGTGTCTTCGATCCGCTCGACGTGGGCCACGGCCTAGAACTGTTCGAACGTGCGGCCCGTCTCGCGCGTGCGGCTGGCGATGAAAACACGCTGGCACGCGCCGAGTACTGGCTCGGCTATGTCAACTACGGGAAGGGCCGGCCTCGGGAGGCCGTGCGCCATTGCGAAAGTGCATTGGTGCACGCCCTGGCCAGCGACGATCAACGGCTGGCGGCGCAGGTGAAGGCGGCGCTCGGACAATCGCTCGCATCGGCTGGTCAGTACGAACGGGCGCTGCCGCTACTGACGCAGGCGGTCGAGAGCAAGCGCCAGCAGAGCCGTATCGGCAGCGGCACCGCGATCGGTTCCGCCTATACCCTCGCGCGTACCGCTTACACCCTGGGCGATCTCGGGCGATTCGAGCAAGCGCATGCCACTTTCGCCAAAGCCTTGCGTCTCCTTGGCGGCGACGTGCATTCGGTGGCGGCCTCGGTGCGGGGGCTGATCTGCGCGGTACACCTCTGGCAGGGGCGCTGGCTAGAAGCGCGCATCGCGGGACTCGATGGCGCAGCCATCGCCCTGCAGTGCCGCAGCCGGTACCTGCTGGCCATGGGCCGGGCGCTCAGCGCCTGCGGCGGCTGGGCATTGAATGGAGACGCAACCTCCCTGCAGCTGCTGCGCGAATCCACCGCGTGGATCCAGGCGCGGGGTGGGGCGGTCTCGACGTCGCTGAACTACGGATGGCTGGTCGAAGCGGCGGTCTCGCTGGATCTGGAGACCGAGGCGCGCCAGCATGCGGCCAAGCTGTTGCAGCGCGCCCGTGCGCAGGACCGGCACGGAGAGGCGATGGGCTGCCGCGCGCTCGCGAGGATGGCGGCGTCGCAAGGGAATGTCGAACGCGCCCGGCACTACATGGCAGCCGCCGATCGCGCGGCCGCGTTCCGTCAGTCGCCGCGGGAACGCGCCGTCAACCAACTGGCCGGTGCCGGGCTCGCGCTGGCCGCCGGAGCAGCAGGACAGGCGAAGGCGCTGGCGGAAATTGCCGCACAGGCGTTCGAGGCCCTGCAAATGGATTGGCATCTGGCCCAGGCGCAGGCGCTCCTCCAGTCCTTGTGACAAACCAGGTTAACGCGCCCACCCCGGCGCGATGGGGCTGTTGAGGGCGTTGTTGCTCGGGCCGGTGGACCAAAGCACCTTGTCCTGCTGAACCTGGCCGGCAAACCAGTCCGCGTGGCCATTGGCCAGCAGCCATTCAAGCCGGTACGTCCCCCAGTTGATGCGTCCGGTGTCGACTCCCCTGGATTCGCGGTGCGCCCACCATTCCTGCGCGGCAGCAGTATCGATCTGGCCTTCCGGACGGGCTCGCATCGTCCGCATCCACCTCTGGACGTCGGGATGGCGTTGCGCATCGAACCTGAGGCCGACCGCGGCGCCCGAGGCAACGTGCGGATATGTCGCAAAGTCCGCCGCGCTGATCTTTCCGCAGATGAACTCGGATGCAAAGAGCTTGAGTTGGAGCTGATCGTAGATGACACCGATATCCCGGCGCGCGGCGTCCATCAGCCCCGGCGGCATCGGCGGCAGATCGGCAAACTGCCAGTTGCCGATGACCGAGACGATCGCATCGAGCTGCGTATCGGCGCTGCGCTCCCAGTTTCGTACTTCCGCGTAATTGCGAGGATCAGCCGGATACAGAGCGAAGTTCGCGTAGCAGCGATCGAGGTACCCGAGGACGTCGGCCGAGTTGCAAACCACCGTGTCGCCGTGGATCAGGATCGGGACTTCAGCCCGGGGGCTCCACACCGGCAGGTTCTCGACCCGATCGGCTTCTACCAGCGCGAACGCGAGTTGCTTGTAGTCCATCGCCATCCGCACCTTGCGGCAGAAGGGACTCAGGGGGCTGTAGCACAGGGACAGGCTCATGGTTGCCCTCACCAGCAATTCATGTTCAGACGACCGGCGGGTTGGGGACGGAAGCGTAGATTTCGACGGCCCCGGCGATCTTTCCCGCAACCAGCCCGAATCCCGTCGCGTTCGGATGCAAATTGTCCCTCCACCCGCTCTCGTCGTTATGTTCCCACTGCGGCTTCATGGTGCCCCTGAGGTCCACGTACTTGACGTAGGACCGGCCCTTCGTCAATTCGTCCTTCAGCATCTTGTTCAATGCGTCGATGACGGTCACCATTGCCGGAATGGCCAACTTGAGATCGACCAGGTCAGGAGTCTGAGGGTCCTTGTAACCGCGGTCCAGGAATGGCTCCTGCAGCCACTTTCTCCGACCAAACGTGTTTGCGAACACATCGTAGAACGGCACAGGATAGTCATAACCGTGCACCAGGATCGGTATCCCCCGGGCTTCGACCCGTTTCCAGATCTCTTCGACGATCGTGACGTAGAACCCCAGCAATTGCGCCACATGGCTCTCCAGTCGCTTCGAATTGACGGGATCGAGGTCTGGTTGCCTGGGTTCAAGCAGACCCTTGAGTACGCCCTCGACTGAGTCGTTGCCTCCTCCCGAAAGCAGGATGGCTCGCGGATTGCCCTTGAGTTTTCGGTCGATGTACTTCAGGAACTCCTTGGGTCCTTCTTTCTGCGGCTCTCCCTCCTTTGCCGGCGGCCGGATGTCTGCCGCCATTGTCTGGAGCATCAACCACGCCTGGTAATTGCAGAAACGATCGCCCTCATCCCTTCCCTCGTTGACCACGTAACCCAGCCTGTGCAGGCAGTTGGTGATGTCTGTGTTTTGAATGAACTCCCGGTAGTCGAGCCAGGAATCTCCCCACGCCAGGATCAATCCCTTGGATCCAAAGGCCTGCTCGGGAGTGCCCTCCACCACGTCCGCGAACGCGATACACGTCTCAAGCTCGAGCTGTTGCCGTTCGAGTGCCTCAACGTCGAGGTTCTTCACAGCGTCCGAACGTTCGAACAACGTCTTGCTGCGAACCTCGAATGTCAATGGCGAAACACCGGGCCGCAGATTCTCCGGGCGCGAGATCAAGGCCGTCAGTGTCCCCAGCATCGCAGCGATCCCAGCGTGATAACCGGGGCACGCGTGGGTCGGATGGGGCGTCATCTCCCGATCCCCACCGAACATCAAGCGCCCGTCCGGCTGGCCCTGGGCCAACGACTCCTGGGTGCCGGAAACGACGGCCATGACGATCTTATCGCCGACTTCAATATCCAATACATGCTGTCCGGGAGTACCGAGCCGATGGCTCTTGCGAGCAGTTCTCCAGCCGATCTGCGGCATCGGTCGCATCTGTGCAGCGGCGGCCATCGGCGCGTGGATCAGGTCGGACGCATCCCGGATGTCGCCGATGGGCGTGGTGGCGCATCGAGTACGCAGGCTCCAGAACGTCCCATCCCGGTGCCACTCTCTCAGCACATTCAATACGGCCCCGATGATGGTCGGAGTGAACCCCATCAAGACGCCGACCATGGTTCGGGCGACGAACACGTCGTCCGACCCAAATCGCCGGTGATTGAAGGTCGCCGCTGCAATCGGCGCGTCCCGGCCTTGAGGATTGCGCGGAATGCTGTTGCCGCTTCGATGGTCCTGAACAAATCGCAGCATGGCACTGCGAAGGGACCGGCCATAACTTTGCCCCAGCTCCACCGGAGTTGCCCCGGGGTTTGGCTGGAACATGTAGCGAGACAAGGCCGTAAAGTGACCCGGGTACAGAGGCGGTTGGTCTGTTGTCCAGGCCCAGTCCGTACTGCCCCTGCGGAAATGGTCGCTGCCCTGCAGACCGAACCATGCTTCGCACAGATCGGCGAGGACCTCGTCGACAACCTCGCGAGCGTCGAAGCCAACCTCGTGATGCGCGTTTCCAACCTCAGCCGCTTGCTTATTCGCTTCATGCAAGATCTTGCAGATCTTGCGGTCGGCAGCATTTCGCGCCAAGTCGAACACTTCCTGCGGATCGAGCTGCGAGATGGCTTCATTGATCGGGATGGATGCATCATCGTATTCCCGCCCCGCGTCGTTCCCGAGTGAGATTTCGCCAATGCTTTGACGCATGCGCTCCATCTGCCCACTCACTGAATAACGCTCTTGCTTGTCCAGGAACACCTGGGAAATCAACTCTCGACGGGCCACCAGCACGCCGTAGGGCGTGCGCAGGAGGCCACCATGATCTTCCCTGATGGCCGCCCAGAGTGCGGCACTGTCCAGGCGATCAATGGATTCAAGGTCCTCGATCGCGGCTTTCCACGCCGCCACGGCAGCAGACGCACCTTCGGTGACTTCCAGATCTTTCAGCCCCGCGATCATTTTCCGGCCCTTCGCCACGCGCCAAGGCACGGCCTGCGTTGGCTTCCCGCAAGCCGACGCAAGCGCAGTGCGGTTTAGGCGACGCAACGCCGTGAGCGATGGAGAAAACAGGTACATCCCCCATTCAAGGCGGGTGATCGGCTCCGGCTCTTCGAACAGTGGAGCAATGCCATCGAGTTCGACGTTCACAATCGTGTGGTCATCACGTTCGAATCGAAAATGTCGCGGGAAGCCATTTTCTGGCACACCGACAATGGGGCAACTCTGACCTGAGGAAGCGCCAGTGCTGTTTCCGCCGGCCAGCCAGCGCTGAACGACCTCGAACTGCTCGCTGAAACTGGCGTTGTAAGCCATAAACAGCAGACCGCGATCCGCTTCCCCGGCATCCGCGCCAGGCCCGTAAGGCATGCTACGCCGCATCAGCCTGGGTGGCCGGGCCATGGTGCCGGCGTTGAGCCTGGGATTCGCACGTCGGATGTGGGCGTGCAGCGGACAAGCCTGGCCTTGGGGGTCACCCTCATAGTCGAAATCGTTGAGGTCACTGGTCGGCGCAGTAGGAATGACGGGCCGTCCGCGTCGGTCGCGCCCCATGAGTTTGGCGTACACCTCATCGATGCACGCTTCGGCATCCGCAGGCTTGGGCGCCATGTCGTCCACCGCCTGCTTGACCGCAGTCTCAAGTCGTTCAACGTACTGGCGGTACTTGCGCATCACCAGAAAACTGCCGTTATTCGTCCAGCCCAGGCGTGCCTTCGTGACCTCCGAAGACGCCGCCGCAACTTCGTCATCCATAGTGTCCGCCGCGTTGCTGTGCCCGAGCACGAATTCGCCGAAATGGACGCGCTTGTCCTCTTCCGCGCTGACGTCGATCTCGGGATCGCTGCCTCCATCCGCGTACCCGAAATGCTCTACAACCACGGGTTGGCCGTCCTGCTGCCGAACCTGTCGTTTCAAGGATTGAACAGCCAGCAGGTGAATACCCGCGTCTCCATGTCCGCTCCAGTGTTCGACTTCCGCCCGCAGCGGGTGAGCGGCTTCCGCGACGTCAACTGTCTTGAGCGCCTCTTCCCCTGGTGCGGCACATCGCAATTGCAGGACAGCGTGGACAGTTGCGAGTTCGACCGCATCCGAGTCGGGGCTCCCGGCAGCGTCGTACCGCTTAGGCAGGCGCCACCGTCGAGGATGATTGCTCCGGACATCTCCGAGCAGGCCGGCGCGCTCAGCCATTCCCTGACGGAAATCTTCAGGAAACAAGTCGATGTCCTCTTCGGACAATCCGCAAGCGCGCAAGCCTGCCAAGGTCAGGGCGAGGTTGCGGAACACGTCGACTTTCCCCGTCGCATCCCGGTGGCTCGTAATCCGGCTTTCTGTCAATGCCAGGAACCGGCTTGCGGCCACGGCATTCTCAAAAGTGAACATCAGCACCACGCCGTGTGTGACATTGGCGTAGGACTGCAGAATTCCACCTTGCACATCCGCAGCGATTTCGTCAGTCAGCGACTCAAATGTCGGGACGGTCCGACCCAGCTCGATCGGCCATTCACTTTCCGGCAGAAGCCAGTCCAGCTGACGCTTGAACCGTCCCGAACCGCCTTCGCTGGTGCCGCGTGCGTCGTCGAAATCACCTTGCGCGAAACGGGCATTCCACATGACCACGAATTCCCGCAAAAGGCGAATTGAAGCGAACCGCAAGACCGGGCCGTCCACAGTGCCCGGCCGAAAAAGGTCGGTGAGCCGATAGAGCGCAGCCAAGGCCTGGAATCCGGTTCGCAGTCGTTCATATCCCATGCGCGGCCGCGATGCCTCGGCTGGCGAATCGTCTGGATGGCGAATCGGGTCCCCCCGGGTCAAGACATCCACAGCCTGCTCTGCCGAAGGCAGCACGGAACGCAATTCCTGAAGCTCGGTCCCCAGGCCGCGTTGCCTCGTCCGTTCGATCTGCCGGTGATAAAGCATGTCGCGCGCCGTTGAATCCGGAGGGCCATAAAAGAATCCGGACTCGATCTGCACGCGTGCCGCCCACTCGGCCCATTCCTCAAACGTATGGTCGCGCGAGGTCACATAGTCGACCGTGCCGCAGAAAATCAGGTCCAGTAGCGTTCCCACCTTGTCCCACAGCACGCGGATATATGAGTCCCAGCTGCCGTCGAAGGTGACGACCAGCATCACCTTGTCTTCCGGCTCGAGGACCGCGACCCGCACTGACTGGATCGCGCCGACACGCTCCACTGCATCCGACAGCAGGCGCGCCAATGCGTGCTCGTGCGAAGACTTTCGGGCCGCATGCAGTGTTTCTAGCACACGCTTGACGCGCGTCTTGTACGTGACGGACTCAAGCGATTCGACGAACCCCGGCTTGATCGGCGCGAGCAAGGTGAGGTCCGAACTGCCACCGAGGGTCCGGCCCTTCACGATAACGTCTCTCAGCATGAAAGCTCCTTGGGAGATGAAGGGAAGGCTCCCCTGCAAGGAGCCGGAATGTGGCCAATGAATTCGCATGGTGCTGTCGACGAGCGCTAGCGTCATACCCAACTTTGGCGAGACTGCGGTCTGAAGCGTCCCAGATTTTGGACATGCCCGCTCCAAAAGAAACCCGGAGAGTGTTCTCACCCGCGCAGCAGCCATACCGATGGTTGCACGCAGGTGTCGAGGCCCGACTCTTAAACCATTCTTCTCTCTCTCCGGAGGTCCCCATGAAATTCCGTCTCAACCCCCTCGCCCTGTCCCTCTCCACGGTGCTGACCCTGACGCTGGCCGCTTGCGGCGGCGGAGGGGGCGGCGATGCGACGCCCGGGCCGAGTGACCCGCCGCCAGTCGTCGTCACCCCACCGCCGCCCGTCATGGTCACGCTGACCGGCACGGTCATGGGCAACCAGGCGATCCGCAACGCCCTGGTCTGCATGGACCTGAACGCCAACGCCGCATGCGATGCCGACGAGCCCGCCTCCGCCCGCACCGGCGCCGACGGCGCTTACAGCATCACTTACGACTCGGCCAAGGTCACGGCCGCACAGGTGGCAGCCGCTGCCTTGATCGCACCCATGGTTCCCGGCGGCGCAACAGAGGCTGCCACCACGATCGACGCCGCCGAACCGGGCGTCGGTAATGCGGCAAAGCCCTATGTCCTGCGGCAAGTGCCTGGCAAGGCCGGGCAAATCAATCCGCTGACGACGCACGTCGCCAAGGGCGTCGCCGATGGCATGACCGAAGCGGTTGCCCGCGCCAACGTCTTGACCCAACTGAATCTGCCGCAGGCTGAGATCGACAGCTACCAGACCAACGCGGCGACCAACGCGGCCCACGTGGAGGACACGGCGCGTTGGATAGCGCAGGCGGTCAGAAGCGCGCTGGAGGAAGGCGCGACGCTGCGGGTCGCCGACCAGTCGGCCGCGCTGGATGAAGCTGAAGGCGACCTCGCTTCATTTCGCTACACCGACGGCGACAACTACTTCGTCCGGACGTTCAAACGCCTGGCCAAGGCTGCCGGGCTGTCGCCCGTGCGGAACCTCGACGTGCGCGTCGGCAAGACCAGCGGCAGCGCCACCGCCGATTCGCTGCTCTACAACTTCGCCTACCTGACCGCCAAGGGCTGGATCCGCTGCGACGGGCCATGGGACAGCACCGCCGGCACCCCGAGCCGCAGCAACTACTGCGGTGGTTCGGAAGCGGTGGGCTTCACCGTGCCCACGAGCGTAGCCGGCCGGACGATGACGGCAGTCTTGACGGAAATGCAGGCGGAGCCGACCACCAACGTGATCAACAACGGGCCGGCCGTGGCCAATCTCATCACGGCGCTGGGCACAGGCACTTTCCCAACCGGTGCCACCATCAATGCCCGGCACAGCCTGACGTTGTCGCAAACCGTCAGCATCAACAGCCTGAACACGGATGGCCGGCCGCAAAGCGAGGCGCAGACGCTGGAGCAGCTGATCGCCGCCAAGCCGGCCGGCGCGGTGGTCCTGCCCAGCCCCAGCGGCAGCCTGACGCTGGGCCTGGGCAGCGGCAACTTCCGCAACTTGCGGGTCGCCTTCACCGGCACCACCAATGCCACGTCGGGCACTGTGCAGTTCTATGAATGCGACCTGGACAGCGCGCAAGCCGTCGCCTCGAACTGCGTCGCAAAGGAAACCGGCACCTACGCCATCGCCGCAGTGCACGGCGCGCGGGTGCTGCGCCTCGCCGGCCATGCCCCGAATGTGATGAACCATAACCGGGTCTATGCCGAAGTGCAGAACGCGCCGACGGTGGCCACCGGCAACTGGGTCTACCAGGCGCGCGAAAACAAGCTGGACGCCACTTCGGCCGTCTCGGTCCAGAACCGCCTGAACCCCACGGCCTGGGCTGCGATGGCCAGCGCGCTGGGACTGGGCAGAAAAGGCAACTGAAAAGGGTCAGCGCCTGCCGGCACTCTCGTACGGCAGCATCACCTTGGGCAGGTTCTTCTGCAGCTGGGCGATACGGGTCGGGCGCGACGGATGCGTCGACAGCCATTGCGGCGGCGACGCCTTGTTGGCCTGGCCCATCTTCTTCCAGGGCGTGACGGCGGCGCGCGGGTCGTAGCCGGCACGCGCCGCCATCTCCATGCCGACCTGGTCGGTCTTCGACTTGTCGGAACGGCTAAATTTAAGCGCCAGCAACTAGGCACCGACGCTGGTCAGAGCGCCCTTGGCCATGCGCGCGCGGGCGTGTTCGCGCAAAGAGT
>JACMQP010000154.1 GCA_014376915.1 Ramlibacter sp. | reverse complement strand
GCCCGCCGGCAGGTCCGGCAGCGTCACCGCGTCGATGCCCGCGCTGGCCTGCAGCGTGGCCGGCAACGGCTGGCCGATCAGCAGCCCCAGCGCGTTTTCGTCGAGCGCGCGCTGGCGCTGCAGCTGCGCCAGCGTGACGCGGGCGGATTCGGTCAGCGATTCGGCCTGGCGGAAGTCCAGCTCGGAGGTGACGCCGCTCTCGAAGCGCAGCCGCGCCAGCCGCAGCGACTCCTGGCGCGTGCTCAGGGTCTGGCGAGTGATCGCCAGCAGGTCCTCGTCGGCCACCAGCGCCAGCCAGGTGTTGGCGACGGCCGCGACCAGGCTGATCTGCGCCGCCTTGCGGCCCTCCTCGGTGGCGAGGTACTGGGCCAGTGCCGCGTCGCTCAGGCTGGCGATGCGGCCGAAGAAATCGATCTCCCAGGCACTCAGCGCCAGGCCGGCGGTGTAGACGCTGGTGTTGCCGCCGCTGCCGTTGGGTGAGCGCAAACCGGTGGCCTGCGCGTTCACCGTCGGCAACCGGTCGGCGTTGCGGATCTGGTACTGGGCCCGGGCCTGCTCGATTGCCAGCACGGCCAGCCGGAGGTCGCGGTTGCCCTGCAGCGCCAGCGCGATCAGCTCGCGCAGCCGCGGGTCGGGAAAGAAGGCCTGCCAGGCGATGTCGGCGGCCGCTTGCTTCCCGTCGGTGGTGGCGCCGTCGGGGAAGGTCGCGCTCACCGGCGCGGCCGGGCGCTGGTACTTCGGCGCCATCGAGGAGCACGCGGCCAGCAGCGCCGTGGCGGCCAGCGCGGCCAGCCGCAGCGGAAAGCGGCGGGGAAGCATGGACAACCTCATACCTGGTCTCCTGCCGACGCGCCGGGCGGCAATTCGTGGTCCAGCTCGTGGGCGTGGACCTTTCGCTGGCGCTTGCTGTCCTTGAAGAAGCCGCGCACGATGACGAAGAAGATGGGGACGAAGAAGATCGCCAGCGTGGTGCCGGTGATCATCCCGCCGATCACGCCGGTGCCGATGGCGCGCTGGCTGGCCGAGCCTGCGCCCGAGGCCAGGGCCAGCGGCAGCACGCCCAGCCCGAACGCCATCGAGGTCATCACGATCGGCCGGAACCGCAGATGGGCCGCCGCCAGCGCCGACTCGATCACGCCCTTGCCCTGCGCCTGCAGGTCCTTGGCGAACTCGATGATCAGGATCGCGTTCTTGGCCGACAGGCCGATGATGGTGATCAGGCCGACCTGGAAATACACGTCGTTGGCGTAGCCGCGCAACAGCGTCGCCAGCAGCACGCCCAGCACGCCGAGTGGCACCACCAGGATCACCGCCAGCGGGATCGACCAGCTCTCGTACAGCGCTGCCAGGCACAGGAACACCGCCAGGATGGCGAAACCGTACAGGATCATGGCCTGCGAGCCGGCCAGCTTTTCCTCGCGTGACTGGCCGGTCCACTCGTAGCCGAAGCCCTGCGGCAGCTGCGCCGCCAGCTTTTCCATTTCGGCCATCGCCGCCCCGGTGCTGGAGCCCGGGGCCGGCGCCCCGGAAATGCGCATGGCCGGATAGCCGTTGTAGCGCACGGTCTGCATTGCGCCGTTGACCCAGTGCGTGGTGGCGAACGACGACAGCGGCACCGGTTTGCCTTGGGCATTGCTGGCGTTCAGGCGCAGCAGGTCGTCCGGCTGCATCCGCGCCGGCGCGTCGGCCTGCACCAGCACCCGTTGCAGCCGGCCGCGGTTCGGGAAGTCGTTGATGTAGGCGGAGCCCAGCGCCGTGGACAGCGTGGAGTTGATGGCGTCGAACGAGACGCCCAGCGCCGCTGCTTTCCCGCGGTCGATGTCGACCCGCAGCTGCGGCGCGTCCTCGATGCCGTCGGGGCGCACGCCGGCCAGCAGCTTGCTCTTGCCGGCCAGGCCAAGCAGCTGGTTGCGGGCCGCCAGCAGCGCGTCGTGGCCGGCGCCGCCGCGGTCCTGCAGCCGGAAGGTGAAGCCGGACGCGTTGCCGAGCTCCGGGATCGGCGGCGGGCTGAGTGGAAAGATGAAGGCGTCGCGGATGCCCGAGAGCGCCCCGAACGCCCGGCCGGCAATGGCTTCGGCCGACTGGCTGGCGGCTGGCCGCAGGTGCCAGTCCTTCAGCGTCACGAAGGCCAGGCCCGCGTTCTGGCCCTGGCCGGAGAAGCTGAAGCCGAGCACGCCGACCATGCTCTGCACGTCGGGCTGCTTGAGGATGTAGCGCTCCACCTGTTCCATCACGTTGCGGGTGCGCTCCTGGGTCGCGCCCGGCGGCAACTGCACGTTGATCAGCATGGTGCCCTGGTCCTCGCCGGGCAGGAAGGAGGTCGGCAGCCGGGTGTAGACCAGCACGACGACGCCGATGATGGCGGCGTAGATCACCAGGTAGCGGGCGGCACGCCCCAGCATCCGCGCCACGATGCTTTCATAGCCCCTGGCGGTTTTGCTGAAACCGCGGTTGAACCAGCCGAAGAACCCGCGCTTTTCGTGGTGGTGGCCGGCTTCCACCGGCTTGAGCAGCGTGGCGCACAGCGCCGGCGTCAGCGACAGCGCCATGAAGGCGGAAAAACCGATCGACGCCACCATCACCGCCGAGAACTGGCGGTAGATGTTGCCCGTCGAACCCGCGAAGAACGCCAGCGGTACGAACACCGAGATCAGCACCACCGTGACGCCGATGATGGCGCCCTGGATCTGGCCCATCGCCTTGCGCGTCGCCTCGCGCGGAGGCAAGCCTTCCTCGCTCATGATCCGCTCGACGTTCTCCACCACCACGATGGCGTCGTCCACCACGATGCCGATCACCAGCACCATGCCGAACATGGTCAGCACGTTGATCGAAAAGCCCAGCGCCAGCAGTGCGCCGAAGGTGCCCAGCAGCGCGATCGGCACCACCAGCGTCGGAATGATGGTGTAGCGCCAGTTCTGCAGGAACAGGAACATCACCAGGAACACCAGCGCCACCGCTTCCAGCAGCGTCACGACCACCTGGGTGATCGAGATCCGGACGAACCGTGAGCTGTCGTAGGGGATCTCCCATTTGACGCCTGCGGGGAAGAACTTCGACAGCTCCGCCATGCGCTTGCGCACCGCGTCGGCCGTGGCCAGCGCGTTGCCGGTGGGCGAAAGCTGCACGCCGATGCCGGTCGAGGGCTTGCCGTTCAGGCGGGCCGAGGTGGCGTAGTTCTGGGCGCCCAGCTCGACCCGCGCCACGTCCTTGAGCCGCACGGTGGAGCCGTCGGTGTTGGCGCGCAGCACGATGTCGCGGAACTGGTCGGCCGAGGTCAGCTGGCCGGTCACCACCACGGTGGCCGCCAGGCCCTGGCCGGCAATGTTGGGCAGCTCGCCGATCGAGCCGGCCGACACCTGCGCGTTCTGCGCGCGGATGGCGCTGTTCACGTCCGCCGGCGCGATGCCGAAGCTCAGCAACCTGGCCGGGTCGATCCAGATCCGCATCGCCTGCTCGGTGCCGAACAGCTGGGCCTGGCCGACGCCCGGCAGGCGCTGGATTTCGGGCAGCACGGTGCGCGATGCGTAGTCGCCCAGCATGGTCGGAGTCATCGCCGGGTCGTCCGACGAGAGGATGGTGAACAGCAGGAAGTTGGAGCGCGACTTGTCCACGCGCACGCCCTGTTGCGTCACCGCCGCCGGCAGCCGGGGCGTGGCGCGCGCCAGCCGGTTCTGCACGTCGACCTGGGCCAGGTCGGGGTTGGTGCCCTGCCGGAAGCTCAGCGTGATGGCGCCCGAGCCGTTGGCCTGCGCCACCGACTCCATGTAGATCAACCCGGGCGAGCCGTTCATTTCCTGCTCGATCACGCTGATCACGCTTTCCTCGAGCGCCTGGGCGGACGCGCCGGGATAGGCGGCCGATACGATGATGGCGGGCGGCGCCACCGGCGGGTACTGCGCGATCGGCAGCTGCGTGATGGACACGCCGCCCAGCACGATGATGAACAGCGCGATCACCCAGGCGAAGATCGGCCGGTCGATGAAGAATTTGGCCATGCGGCGGACTCCTTACTTCGCTGCCGCGGGGGCGGGAGCGGAGGCGGAAGCGGCCGGTGCGCCGGCGCTGGCCGGCGGGCTGCCGGGCTGCCATGGCACCGGCTTGACGGTGGCGCCGGGACGCAGCTTCTGGAAGCCGTCGACCATCACCTGTTCGCCAGCCTTGAGACCTTCGAGCACCACCCACTGGCCACTCTGCTCGGCGCCGATCTTGACCGGGCGGGCAGCGACCTTGCCGTCGGCGCCGACCACCATCACCGTGTCGCCCTGGGCCGAGCGCGTCACCGCCTGCTGGGGCAGCAGGATCGCGTTGCCGGCCTTGGCCTGCTCGAGCTGCACCCGCACGTACATGCCCGGCAGCAGCACCGTGCCGGGGTTGGGCACTTCGGCGCGCAGCGTCACCTGGCCGCTGGTCGGGTCCACCGTCAGGTCGGAGAACAGCAGCCGGCCGGCGCGCGCATGCTGCGTGCCGTCTTCCAGCAGGATCTTGACGCTGGCGGCGTCCTGGCCGGCGCGCTTGAGCCGGCCCGCGTCCAGCGCGCGGCGCAGGTTCAGCACCTCCGTGGCCGACTGGGTAAAGTTGACGTACATCGGGTCGATCTGCTGGATCAGCGCCAGCGGCGTGGCCTCGCCCTGGCCCACCAGAGCGCCCTCGGTCACCAGGGCGCGGCCGATCCGGCCGGAGATCGGCGCCGTCACCGACGCGTAGCCGAGGTTGATGCCGGCCGTCTGCACCGACGCCCGCGCCGCGGCCACGTCGGCCTCGGCGGTCTTCTGCGCGGCGACCGCGTTGGCGTAGTCCTGCTTGCTGATGGCGTTGGCTTCGACCAGCGGCTGGTAGCGCTCGGCCAGCATCGTGGCCTGCGCCGCGTTGGCCTGGGCCTTGGCCAGGCCGGCCTGGGCGCTGGAATAAGTGGCGGCATAGGAGGCCGGATCGATCTTGAACAGCGGCTGGCCGGCGCGCACGTCCGAGCCTTCACGGAACAGGCGCTGCAGCACGATGCCCGCGGCCCGGGCCCTGACTTGCGCCACCCGGGAGGCTTCCAGCCGGCCCGGCAGCTCGGTCACCAGAGCGACGTCGCCCGGGGTCACCGTCAGCACGCCGACTTCGGCCGGCGGCATGCCGCCGCCGGGTGGGCCGGCCGGCGGCGGCTTGTCGCCGCAGGCGGCCAGCGCCAGCAACAAGGCACTGGCGGCAAAGGCGCGGGGCAGGGGATGCGAAAACGTGAAGCGGGTCGGGATGGCCATAGGGGTTCCTGTCCGGG
>JACMQP010000153.1 GCA_014376915.1 Ramlibacter sp. | reverse complement strand
TTGAGGCGCCGGTGGTCATCTGGTTCATGAACACTTCTTCAGCAATACGGCCGCCGAACAGCATGCTTATCTGGCTGAGCATGTATTCGCTGTCGTAGCTGTAGCGGTCCTGCGCCGGCAGGCTCATGGTCACGCCCAGGGCCCGGCCCCGCGGAATGATGGTGACCTTGTGCACCGGGTCGCACTTGGGCAGCAACTTGCCCAGGATGGCGTGGCCGGACTCGTGGTAGGCCGTGTTGCGGCGCTCTTCCTCGGGCATGACCATGCTCTTGCGCTCGGGGCCCATGAAGATCTTGTCCTTGGCCTTCTCGAAGTCCTGCATCTCGACCACGCGGGCACTGCGGCGCGCGGCCATCAGGGCGGCTTCATTGCACAAGTTCGCCAGGTCGGCGCCGGACATGCCGGGCGTTCCGCGGGCGATCACGCTCGGGTTCACGTCCTGGCCGATCGGGATCTTGCGCATGTGGACGTTCAGGATCTGCTCGCGACCGCGGATGTCGGGCAACTGCACGTAAACCTGGCGGTCGAAACGGCCCGGACGCAGCAGCGCGGCGTCCAGGATGTCCGGCCGGTTGGTGGCCGCGACCACGATCACGCCCAGGTTGGTCTCGAAGCCGTCCATCTCGACCAGCATCTGGTTCAGGGTCTGCTCGCGCTCGTCATTACCGCCGCCCAGGCCCGCGCCGCGCTGACGGCCGACCGCGTCGATTTCATCGATGAAGATGATGCAGGGGGCGTTCTTCTTGGCGTTCTCGAACATGTCGCGCACGCGGGCCGCACCGACGCCGAGGAACATCTCGACGAAGTCGGAGCCTGAGATCGAGAAGAACGGCACTTTGGCTTCGCCCGCGATACCCTTGGCCAGCAGCGTCTTGCCGGTGCCCGGCGGGCCGACCAGCAGCAGGCCGCGCGGGATGCGCCCGCCCAGCTTCTGGAACTTCTGCGGATCTTTCAGGAAATCGACGACTTCCTTGACTTCTTCCTTGGCTTCGTCGCAACCGGCCACGTCCGCAAACGTCACGGTGTTGTTGTTCTCGTCGAGCATGCGGGCCTTGCTCTTGCCGAAGCTGAACGCCCCGCCCTTGCCCCCGCCCTGCATCTGCCGCATGAAGTAAATCCAGACGCCGATCAAAAGCAGCATCGGACCCCAGCTCACCAGCAGCGTCATCAGCAGCGAACCTTCTTCACGCGGCTTGACGTCAAACTTCACGCCGTTGTTGATCAGGTCGCCGACCAGGCCACGGTCCAGGTAGGTGGCGGTGGTACGGACCTTCCGGTCGTCATTGGTGACGGCGAGGATTTCGGTGCCGCCCTGGCCTTCCTGGATGATCGCGTTCTTGATCCGCTTGCCGCGCACTTCTTCCAGAAAGTCCGAATAACCCATCACGCTCGCGCCGGCAGCGCCGCGGGTATCGAACTGCTTGAAAACGGTGAAGAGCACGAGGGCAATGACCAGCCACACCGCAATTTTGGAAAACCACTGATTGTTCAACGTCTGTCTCCGGGAGAAGGTACTCGAGCTATCTGCGCCTCATTCTAGGCGTTTCAAGCTATGCAACGATGTATTTTGGCGACGCCGGCCACAGGCGTAGCAAGGGTATCGCGACGAAAGTCACAGCCGTTACTTCGGCACCTTCAGGCCAACACCCACGAGGAAGGTTTCGGACGATTTGTCGCGTGACGCTTTGGGTTTGATCGGCTTGACGACTTTGAAGGTTTGCTTGAAGAGCTTGACAAGCTGGCTGTAACCGCTGCCGTGGAACAGCTTCACCACCAGCGCACCCTGAGGCTTCATGTGGGCGAGCGCGAAATCGACCGCCAGTTCCACCAGATGCGAGATCCGCGCCGTATCGGCCGCTTCGATGCCGGAGAGGTTGGGCGCCATGTCGGAAACCACCACGTCGGCTTTCCGGCCAGCCAGCAGCGCCTCCAGTCCGGCCAGCGGGCCGGACTCGGTGAAGTCGCCCTGCAGAAACTGCACTCCCTCCACCGGCTCCATCGGAAGGATGTCGATGGCCAGAATCGTGCCGTTGAGCTCGCCCACGGCCGCACCCTGGGGCGACAGCTTGCGCCGCAGGTACTGGCTCCAGGCGCCCGGGGCCGAGCCGAGATCCACCAGCAACTGGCCCGGCTTGACCAGGCCCAGTGTCTCGTCGATTTCCTTCAGCTTGAAGGCCGCCCGCGCGCGGTAGCCTTCTTTCTGGGCCTGCTTCACGTACGGGTCGTTGACATGGTCGTTGATCCACGCCCGGTTGACCTTCTTGCTTTTCGTCTTGGTTTTCATCCGGTCTGTATTTTCACCCAGCGCGAGATAATCGCCCCATGCCCCAAATCCAATTGACAGTGCAGGAGCGGAAGATCCACCGCGCCGAGGCCCATCATCTCGACCCGGTCGTGATGATCGGCAACGACGGCCTGACCCCCAACGTGCGCAAGGAAATCGACGCCGCCCTCAGCGCCCACGGGCTGATCAAGATCCGCGTGCTGGGCGACGACCGGACCCAGCGCGAGGCCATGTACCAGTCGATCGCCGAGGACCTGGGGGCCGCGCCCATCCAGCACATCGGCAAGCTGCTGGTGCTGTGGCGGCCCAAGCCGCCCAAGGCCCGGGCCGCCGGCGACGACGACGAAGATCGCAAGCCGGGTCCGCGCGAATTCAAGGTGCTCAAGTACAGCAAGCAGGGCGGCCAGCGCCCGGAAGTGAAAACCCTGCGGGTGCTGGGCAACCAGCGGCTGACCCCAGGCGGCCAGGTGCGCCGCGCCAAGGCGCCGAAACAGAAATCGGTCAAAAAGGGCCGGCATACCTGAACTAAGGCCGTCATTCCCGCGCGCGCGGGAATCCACGGAATTCAGGTTTCGGGTGCCCCGGGTCCAAGCGGTTGCGGGGATGCCAACGCCTGCAGTGCCGTCACCTTCCAGAGCGTCACCCCGGCGCACACCCACTGCAGCAGGTACATCCCGCTGCCGACGGCGTGCCAGAGTTTCAGGTTCTCGCGGGCCATGATCCGCGGCGCCACTGCGAATTCGGACAGCAGTGCAAGCAGCACCCCGCCGGCGATGAACAGCATGGCGCCGTCGGCCCACTCCATCCGGGCTTCCGAATCCCGTCCGCGCGAAATCGCAATCAGCAGCAGGCCGCAGCCCAGGGCAAGCCAGGTCTGCGCGGTGAACAGCTTCGCCGCCATGGTCCCGGCCATCGCCGGGTTGGGCAGATGGGTGAACAACAGCGGCACGGTGACAAATCCCGTGACCGTGAGGCTGCCCCACCATAGCGCACCCGCCAGCAGCGCCAGGGCGCCGGGCAGGCGCTGCCAGCCGGTGCCGAGCCGCCTCAAGCCGACCATGGCGTCACACGTAGCTCACGGCCACGATTTCGTAGCGCTTGAGGCCCCCGGGTGCCTGCACTTCGGCGGTGTCGCCGACTTCCTTGCCGATCAGCGCACGCGCGACCGGGCTGGAGATGTTGACCAGGCCTTGTTTCAGGTCGGCCTCGTCCTCGCCAACGATCTGGTAAGTGACCTTGTCGCCGGACTCCTCTTCCTCGAGTTCGACGGTGGCGCCGAAGACCACCCGTCCCTCTGCGTCGACCGCACCCGGATCGATCACCTGGGCTGCAGACAGCTTGCTTTCGACGTCCTGGATCCGGCCCTCGATGAAACCCTGGCGGTCCTTGGCAGCCTCGTATTCGGCGTTCTCGGACAGGTCGCCCTGGGCCCGCGCTTCGGCGATCGCGTTGATGACCCACGGGCGCTGGACGGTCTTGAGCTCGTGCAGCTCGGCCTTGAGCTTCTCGGCGCCGCGTTTGGTAATGGGGATGGTGGCCACGTGTCGTGCTCCGTCGTTCTGTGGGGACAAAAAGGAAACCGCCGAGCGTTGCCGTCCGGCGGTGTCTGTTGC
>JACMQP010000671.1 GCA_014376915.1 Ramlibacter sp. | reverse complement strand
GTGATGCTGGTGCCGCAGAATTCGACACCGACCGCTGCACTGTCCGGCCGCTGGTAGTCCGCCAGCACCTGGCCGACCCAGTTCTCGTGCAAGTCTCCCCCCAGCAGCACCGCGTTGCCGACCTTGTGGTCCTGCAGGCTCTGCGTCAGGCGCGACCGGGCCGCGCCGTAACCGTCCCAGCCGTCGTTCCAGAAGGCTTCGCCGGAGGCGGTCGGCAGCACGCGCCGGCCGAACAAGGTCTGCTGTGCGAGGATCGACCAGCCGTTGCCGGCGCCGGCCAGCGACCGGTCCAGCCAGCGCTCCTGCGCGGCTCCGAGCAACGTGCGTGCCGGGTCGTTCCAGGTCGGGCAGGCCGCCGGCTTGACCAGGCTGGAGCCGGGGCGGCCGGCGCGGCTGCAGGCCTGCCGGTCCCGGTATTGCCGCGTGTCGAGGAGGTTCAGTGTGGCGAGCCGGCCGAAGCGCAGTTGCGAATACAGCCGCATTTCGGCGCCGGCAGGCAGGCCCGCCAACGCGCGCGTCAGCGCCGCTGCGCGCACCGGCATGTGTTCGTAGAAGGCCTGGTACGCGGCGGCGCGCCGGGCGCCGAAGTCCGCCACCGGCGGCCCGCTGTCGCCGGGCTGGTCACCGGCATAGTCGTTCTGCACTTCGTGGTCGTCCCAGGTCACGATCCAGGGACAAGCGGCATGCATCGCCTGCAGGTCGGCGTCGCCCTTGTGCAGGGCATAGCGCTCCCGGTAATCCGCCAGCGTGGTCGTCCAGCCCCCGGTGGGGACGCGGACCGCTCGGGCCGCACCGGGATATTCGTAAACGTAGTCGCCGAGAAACACCACGGCATCGAGGTTCTCCTCGCGCATGTGACGGTACGCGCTGAAGTAGCCGTGCTCCCAACGCTGGCACGAGGCATAGGCCAGCCGCAGCTTCTGCATCGCAGCCTCGGGCGCTGGCAGGGTCCGGGTGCGGCCGACCGGGCTCGCTGCGCCGCCGGCGATGAAGCGGTAGAAGTACCAGCGGTCGCTGTCGAGGCCCGACACTTCGGCGTGCACCGAATAGGCCAGTTCGGGAAGCGCCTGGCTGTCGCCGCAGCGCACCATGCGGGTGAACTGCTCGTCGTGTGCGACTTCCCAGCGCATCGGGACCGGTGCCTGGGCTAGCCCGCTTCCGTCGTGCGGTCCCAGCAGGCGCGTCCAGAGGACCACCGAGTCGGCGGCCGGCGATCCGCTGGCGATTCCGAGCTGGAACGGGTCCGACGCGAACCGCGTTTGAGCGCCGCTGGGCCAGGCCAGCACCGTTGCGCTGGCAACTGCAAGCTGCAGAAGGCGGCGTCGGTCGGTCAGGGGAAGCTCAGCCATGGCCCGTGACTATAAATCACTCCTGTACCAATTTGTATCCTGAATTCACCTTGCTTTCCCTCGCTCGGTACAACAGAAAGACGACGATTGACACGTTCAGCAAATTCCAGCCGATGCCGTTGAGAAAGGCGGCGCGGTAGGAACCGGTGAGGTCGAACACCGCTCCCG